>JABIXC010000004.1 GCA_018666775.1 Rhodospirillales bacterium
AGGGAAAGGATCAAACGGAAAACCATGGAAACCCGGCGCTTGCAATACCGCAAATACGCCGCTTAATATGATCAACCAGATGGGCCAGACCCTCTCTTAGATCAGGCCGCCAGATGTTCCATTTTATATGACGACGGACACGTTCTTGGGCGATATGCCTAAGGCTTCGCCCGCAGGGGGGAGCGATTCAGGAGCGGTCTTCATCCAGCATCATGGCCCCAAAAACCTTTGCGGCACTTTCCCAGTTGACCCCGTGATGGGATGCGCCGCCAAGGACGTTGCGAAATTGGCGTTCAATGGGATTGCCCTTGAACAGCAATCGCCCGCCACCGGCATTGATCAGCCGTGTTGATGCTTTGAGCGCCAATTGACAGGCGTAGGCAACATTGCGCTTGGCCGTGGCGAGGTCCAGATCAGACAGGGTTTCGTTGTTTTCCAGCCGCCGCATGGCCTTTTGAATGGTGCCAAGATAAAGGGCTTCGGCAGCATCGATCTCGACATGGCTTTTTGCGGCCAAAAGCTGGGTGCTTTCCTGTTTTCCAATGGGCATGCCCCGGGATTTTCGTGGCCGCGTATAGGCGTACCATTCTTCCAGAACGCCTCTGGCCATGCCGACGGTCAGGGCTGCAAAGCCGGTGGAGGTAATACCACCCCGGGGCGTGCGATAGACGGGGGCAGTGTTGATCTTGGTTCCTGGCCCCTGTCCGATGCGTGCTTGGGCACCGATAAGCACCCGGTGGGCCGGCACGAAGGCATCCTTTACCTCAAAGCTTTTTGACCCCGTTCCCGAAAGCCCCATGACATGCCAGTCATCAATGATGGTGGCGTCTTGTCTTGGGACCAGAAAGAAATTGGGCCCATCCAGTTTTCCATCAATTTCAATAAACCCGCCACAGATCATCCACCCGGCATGATCGATGCCGCTGGAGAAACCGTGAAGGCCTGAAAAGATATACCCGCCATCTGTAGGGCGTGCCCGACCGACCGGATCAAACGCCGCTGAAACCAGAACGTCATGGTCATCTCCCCAGACATCGTCCTGGGCCTGTTCGGGGAAGGTTGCAACCATTTGGGCATGATCTGCGCAGATGCGTTGTATCCATGCCTGAGACCCGCAGGCCGCAGCAAGGATTTGGGTGACTTCACACAAAATATCCCAGCCCATTTCATACCCGGAATAGCGTTTTGGCATCGACATACGGATCAGCCCTGCCTTGCGATAATCAGCGATGGTATCCTTTGGCACCATGCGGTCTGCTTCGCATTGTTCGGCGCGTTCGCGAAGGCGCGGGGCCATTTCACGCGCGCGTTCCAGAAGCTCTTCACGGGTTGGAGTTTTTGCAGATTTTGCGGGATTTGAAGCATTCTGGCTCGTCATGGCGTGGTCACCTTGTTTAAATACAATTTATGATGACAGCCAAGAGAGGCGGCCTTTGTGAAGGGGTTGCCCGACAATGTAGCCTAGCGGGGTATTCGGCATTATAATCAGAAAACCGAGCCTGAAAACCCCACCAAAGCGTGTGTGATCCGGAGATATCAATGGAAATTCAGCTGTATTATGCCCCGATAACCTGTTCCCTGGTGCCTTATATCACCTTGACCGAGGCCGGCGCCGAATTTGAGGTCATGCCCATCAACATGCGCAAGGGGCAGAATAAAACGCCTGAATATTTGAAGCTTAACCCCAAACACAAGGTGCCGGTGCTTGTGGTCAATGGCGAGCCGTTAAGCGAAAATGTTGCCATCCAGATATGGATTGCCAGGAATTTTCCAAAAGCTCAGTTGCTGCCCCAAGACCCATGGCAGGAATTGAAGGCGATTTCCATGCTGTCATGGTGTTCTTCGGGCATCCACCCTTATTTGAGTTTGATTCATTCACCGCTCAAGGTTTGCGATCTTCCCGAAGCCGAAGAAAGCATCCTTAAAAAATCGACAGAGATTGTGTTCGACTGTTTTTCCATGGCCGAAGACCTTTTAAAAGGACGGGAATATTTCTTCGATCACTTTACGGCCTCGGATGCGCATTTTTTCTGGTGCTATCGCCGTGCCTCGCAATTTGAACTTGATCTATCCAGCTTTCCAATCTGTGCCGCCCATTTTGAACGTATGCAAACCCGTGACAGTGTTCAAAAATTGATCGGGTTTGAAAAAAAGATACAGGCCCAATTTGCTGGGGCTGCCTAAGGCATCATCAGGAGCAATCAAGCATGAAGAATGCGACGATCACCATCAAACCCATGTCGGCCCATACCGGGGCAGAGATTTCCGGCGTTGATCTTAGCCAGCCCTTGTCGGAACAAGTGGTGCTTGAGCTGCGCGAAGCGCTGAACACGTGGGGTGCGATTTTCTTTCGTGATCAAGATATTACGCCGACCCAACAATTGGCATTTTCCAGATGTTTTGGCACGGTGGAACCCGATGCCCACGCATCCAACATTCCCTTGGTAGATGGCTTTACAGAGGTCAAAGAGATCGTTCGAAAGCCAGAAGATGTCCGCAATGTTGGCGGCTTTTGGCATATGGATAAATGCTTTTTGCCAAACCCTGATATTGCCTCTGTTCTGTATGCCCGCGATTTGCCGCCCTGTGGTGGGGACACCATGTTTGCCCATTTGGGTGCGGCCTATGATGCGCTGTCGCCCGGATTGCAGGCGATGTTGGAAACGCTTTCTACGGTTTTGGTTAAATCCCATGCCTATGGCATCGGCCTGACACCGGCACCGGGCATAACGCCAGAATACTACGCAGAGATGCAGGAAAAATTTGCGGGCATAGAGGCCAGCCACCCTGTGGTCGGGTGCCATCCGGAAACCGGGCGCAAGGTTTTGTTTCTGGGCCCGGTCTATTCCGATCGGTTTGATGGCTGGAGCAGGGCAGAAAGTCTTTCACTAATGAACAGCCTGTCTGAGGTGATCACCAAGCCCGAACATACCTGCCGGTTCCGTTGGGAAGAAGGGTCTTTGGCCATGTGGGATAACCGCGCGGTTGCCCATTATGCATTGGATGATTATCCGGGCCACTCTCGGTCCATGCACAGGATCACCGTTCAGGGGCCGTGGCTAACGCCCTGTACAGTGGCGGCCTAAGGGCGGTTATGGGATTGCAAGCAACACCGTTGCACCCGCTTTTTGGGGCCCGAATTTCGGGTATGGATATCCGTGAACCGGTCAGCGTTGCGCAAAGTCAGGCATTCATCGCACTGATGGACCAATTCGGTGTTTGTGTGGTGGGTCATGACGCACCGCCCACCAATGAAGAACAAATAGAATTCAGCGCGCTGTTGGGTCCTATGGATCGGGGAAAATCCCCAAAGATTACCGGCACCGGCATTCGCATTCCCCATAACGAAATGGTTGATCAGAGCAACCTTGATCAAGATGGCGCGATCTATGAAGAAGGGGACCGGCGGCTTTTGTTTAAGCGCGCCAACCGTCTGTGGCATACCGATATGTCGTTCCGCCAGGTGCGGGGGACGTATTCGCTGCTTTCAGCCCATGTCATTCCACCAATGGGGGGGAATACTGAATTTGTCGACACAAGGGCGGTCTACGATGCGCTTCCCGAACAGACCAAAAACCGTCTGGATGGGTTGATCGCGGAACATTGTTATTGGCATTCGCGCGCCCTTGGTGGCGCTGAACCCCCGACGGAGGCAGAGCGGGCATCACGGCCCCCGGCACACCATGGGTTGGTGTATCACTGCGAAAAAACGGGGCGCAAGGCGCTTTATATTGCATCGCATATTTCAGCGATTAAAGGCTGGCCTGAAAATGAGGCCCGGGATTTGCTGGATGAATTGATGGCTTTCGCCACAAGACCGGAATTCATCTACAGCCATAAATGGCGTGTTGGGGACGTGGTTGTCTGGGACAATTTAGCGACCATTCATCGCGCAACCCCGTTTGATGACACCCAATACCGGCGTGACATGCGCCGCAGCACCTGCCGGGAACAGCTGGTACATTCTTGATTTGGCCTGATTGCCCTAATTGGCCTGATTGGCGTGTTTAGGCACGCACGCTTGATTGTCCCAATTTATATGACGACGGACAGTATGCGACAAACCCATGGGCCATTGTTTTAATGGTTGTTTCAAGGAAGGCAGACTTTTCTGCGGCGACCTGCTGAACACGTCTGTAGCTGGTAATATCGCTCAGGGTATTTACATAGCTCCCATCGGGCATCATGCGCCTTTGGAGTGAATAGATCAGACCATTGGGGAGCGTACGTTCACGGCTAAATTCACGGCCATGGTTTATGTCATTCATGCGAGCATTGATTAAATCTTCCACATTGCCATCCCCAAAATGGCCGGCATTGGCGCGCCACCTTAATATCTCTTCATGGGGCATGCCGGGGCGAAGAAAGCCTGGGGGAAAATCAAAAATTTTCTCATATGCTCTGTTGAAAGCGATCAGGGTGTCAGTGGCATCAAAAACGCTAAACGCCTGGCTGATGGTGTCAAAGCTGGTTGTGAGCAGGTTGGTTTTTTCCTCCAGTGCAGTGCGTTCTCGATTAACGAGTGTCGCCACAAGGGTTACCGACCAAATTGCAAAGAGCGCCAATCCCCGGTTTGTTAAAACAATCCAAAGGGCACTGTTTTCAGAGGAAAAGAGGAAGCCGGTAATGGTTAGAATTGATGCAACCAGCCCCAGGGTCAGAATATGGTGGCTCCACGGTGCCCAAACACCCAGGAGCACCAGCGCGATGTAGGGAATGCCTGCGGCAATGCCCAGCGGCATTGTTAGATCAAATGCAAAAATGACCGCTGCCATTAGGGGTAAAACGACAAAGAAGCCCGTTTCGCTACCAACAGTTTTTCTAAATTGATGCTTTATCAACCCGGTCGATTTGACGGTTGAGGCTCCCATTCCGATACCCTTCAGGCGATTTAAGAGAAGGGTAGCCCATTTATCGTTAACGGTTTATTGATATGCATTGACGGCGGTTGTCGGGATATAGCCTATCCCTTTGTTTATGCAGGGTATTATTAGCATGACCATCATTTATGTGGATGCGGATGCATGCCCGGTTAAAGACGAAGTTGTCCGGGTTGCGGATCGTCATGGGCTAAAGGTTTATATGGTGAGCAACGGCGGCATCCGGCCTGATGGGAATCCCTTGGTCGAATTGGTTATTGTCGCTGAAGAACCTGATGCCGCCGATGACTGGATCGCAGAACACATGAGCTCCCCCGATATTTGTATCACCAATGATATTCTGTTGGCGGCCCGTTGTTTGGAATGCGGGGGCCATGCCCTGAAGCCCAATGGAGAGATTTTTACCCAAGACAGCATTGGCATGGCCGTGGCAAGCCGAAATTTGATGCAGAGCCTGCGTGAAACCGGCGAGATAACCGGAGGACCGAAGCCATTTTCCAAGGTGGATCGGTCTCAATTTCTGGATCATCTGGAAACCGTCGTCCAGAGCGCACAAAAAAGATGAGAAAAGATGAGAAAAGTGAGATGAGCCTGTATGTTTGTTTCTCTTAAGCCGATTGCCTGAAGTATCCCACCGCAACACGATGTTAGATTGGCCCTATGTCTTCTTCTGTTTCACTGCCTGACCCATCTCTTGGCCAAAATTCCAAAGCGCATGGTCTCCTCAAAGAGGTCTTTGGCTACACCTCTTTTCGGTCGGGCCAAGAGGCGGTCATTGCCAGTATTCTGGACGGGGTGAGCGTATTAGCGGTGATGCCCACTGGCTCTGGAAAGTCGATCTGTTTTCAAATTCCAGCATTGCTCCAAGAAGGCCTGACCCTGGTGGTTTCGCCTTTGGTTGCGTTGATGGAAGATCAGGTGGCTGCTTTGAAACTTGATGGGGTTGCGGCTGACACCATCAATTCGTCAAGGCCCCGGGAAGCGAATGTGGATGCGTGGCAGCGGGTGGCATCGGGGGAGACCCGGTTGCTTTATATCTCTCCTGAACGGTTGATGACCGAGCGCATGTTAGAAGCGCTCCAGCGCTTGCCTGTGGTCCAGATCGCCATTGATGAAGCCCATTGTATTTCGCGATGGGGGCCATCCTTTCGCCCCGATTACGAATCCTTAAGTGGGCTTGGCGAATTGTTTCCAGGGGTTCCCCTGTCTGCCTTTACAGCCACTGCTGATGAAGCAACACGCAAGGATATTTCAGAAAAACTTTTTCGGGGTCCCAGTCGTATCTTCGTTACCGGCTTTGATCGACCCAATATCCGCCTGATGGTAGAGCCCAAAGACGACTGGAAGAAACAGCTTCTGGATTTTGCCAAAGCCCGGCTCGGAAAAAGTGGCATCGTCTATTGCCTGTCGCGGAAAAAGACCGAAGCTGTGGCAGGTCTTTTGGTGAAAAATGGCATTTGCGCATTGCCCTATCATGCAGGGCTGCCCAGTACAGATCGTGCTGCGCATCAAAACACCTTCATGACCGATGAGGGCGTGGTGATGGTGGCGACCATCGCGTTTGGCATGGGCATCGACAAACCCGATGTGCGGTATGTTTTTCATGCCGATTTGCCAGGGAACATGGAATCCTATTATCAGGAAATGGGCCGTGCCGGGCGCGACGGAGAGACAGCCGATGCGTTCATGCTTTACGGCCTGGGGGACATCCGCCAGCGTCGGATGTTCATTGAAGCTGAAAATGGCGACGATGCCCACAAGCGGCGCGAGCATAAGCGACTGGATGCCTTGATTGCCTATTGTGAAGCCCCACAATGCCGCAGAAGGGTGTTGCTGTCTTATTTCAGCGAGCAATCAGAGCCTTGCGGCAATTGTGATATTTGTCTGGATCCACCGGATATGGAGGACGGCACGGCTCAAGCGCGCAATGCCATGGGCGCTGTTGTCCAAACAGGCGGACGCTTTGGTCAGGCCCATATCATTGATGTTCTGCGTGGGGCCGATACAGAAAAAATCCGGGGCCTTCGCCATGATCGGCTTGCTGTTCACGGGGTTGGCATTGATGACAGTAAAGACACATGGCGGTCAATCCTTCGCCAAATGGTGGCCGTTGGATATTTGCGGTTGGACATTGCCGGCCATGGCGGCCTCAATATAACAGAAGAAGGACAGGGCCTTCTGGATGGGGATGGCACGTTTCATTTTCGTGCTCCCGTCAAACCATCGTCCAAATCGTCTCGATTGCGCCCCAACGCGGCTAAACCATCAGGCGGGACAGATGGGGGCTCAGTAACAGACGTTGATGAGGGCCTGTTTGCAGCCCTGAAAGCATTGCGCCTTGATTTTGCAAAGGCACGCGGCGTGCCAGCGTATGTTATCTTTCGGGATCGGTCCTTGATGGAGATGGCCAGCAACAAGCCAGCGAATGAAGATGAATTTTCAGAAATATTCGGTGTGGGCGAAAGCAAGTTAAGGGATTTTGCAAAACCCTTTCTTTCGGTGATCGCCGAATTCTAGAAATATCCGTACCGTATAAATTTCAGTAACCGGGAGCCAAAAATGTATATCGCCATGAACCGTTTTAAAATCACATCAGGACAAGAGGATGCCTTTGAACGCATCTGGGCAGAGCGCGACAGTCATTTGAACAAAGAGCCCGGTTTTGTCGAATTTAATCTACTGCGAGGCCCCGAAGCCGAAGACCATACCTTGTATGTCTCTCACACGATTTGGGAAAGTGCAGATCATTTCACGGACTGGACAAATTCAGAATCGTTTCGAAAGGCCCACGCAAATGCGGGCAAATCCAGGGCGGGTATTTATCAAGGCCCCCCAAGTTTTGAAGGGTTTAATGCGGTTCAAACGATAGAGAAAACAGAATAAGCGCCCAACCTTTTCAAGATTAGTCGAAAAGATTATCGATGTCGTCCTGAGACAGGCCTTCGCCGGCCATTTGCGGGCCGTTCAGTAATGCTTCGTCTTCGGTCAGTTCCTCGCCGGGTTCTACCACCACTTCAATGTCAGCAATTTCCTTCTCGCCAAACAGGTCTATAAGCGAGGTCACCCTGTCTTCAACATAGACATGGATTTGGCAACCTTATTGACGCGTTGGCCTGTGATGTCCTGGAACGCACATGCTTCAAAGACTTTGTTGGCATTTGTTGTGATCTGATCAAGAAGCGCCAACTGTTCCGGATCTGTAACCTGTTCGCGCAGTTTTGAATTGGCTTCTTCAGAACTTTCCATGGCTTCCATAATGGTGTTGGTCGCCGCTTCTGTCGCCTCAACAATGGCATCCATTTGATCGCCCATGCTTACAAAGCCATGGTTTTGATCGACGGGGCGGTCAATGGCTGCAACCTCTTGGCGGACGCGCTGCATATATCGAAAAAGCGCATTAAGCTCTTGTTGCAAAGGTTCTTTTGGAAGTGTCGACATGTTTAATTCCTTGGGCAAATATTGAAGCTGGCAAACGGCGTGGTTAAGACGTGATAACGTAAAATCATCTTCCCGATTTTAAAAGCGTACATCTGTAAAACTTTAAATACGTTTACGATCGGCAAATAACGCTACGGGATATGGATTATCACAACAGTTCTTAAGGAAGAGATAGCGCATTCCTAACAAGAAATTAACCATTATATTACTTTAGTTATAGTGGAAGCGTCAGGGGAAGGACTGGTTTTGATCAAGATGAAATACAACCCGGGCAAAGATTGGGCGCATAATTCCCCAAAAATGTCCGCTACACTCTTTTCATGATCCAGATAACACCCACGCTTAAAATCAACGATGCAGAAATTCAGGAACAGTTCATCCGTTCCCCAGGCCCCGGCGGCCAGAAAGTAAACAAGACCGAAAGTGCGGTTCAGCTGCGGTTCAATGCGCGGACCAGCCCTTCGCTCTCCCATGCAATCTTTCTCCGCCTGAAACCTCTGGCAGGCCGGCGCATGACCCGCGATGGGGTGGTGGTCATCACCGCCAACCGGTTTCGCACCCAAGAACAAAACCGTCGGGATGCCCTTGATCGCTTGATTGAATTGATCGCAAAAGCGGCCGTGGTGCCGGTGCGCCGTCGCCCGACGAAGCCATCAAAGGCTTCTGTCCGGCGCAGCTCTGATAGCAAACGCCACCAAAGCAAGATCAAGAAGGGGCGGGGAAAAGTCAGCCGCCTTGATTAAGGGGGCTAACTATTTGGAATTTTTTTGCAGGACCGTCAATTGTACCGTGCCAATTGCGGGCCGGGCGCCGGGCTGGGATGAATCAATCCAGGTTTTCACAGGAACCTCTGTGGCCGCAGAAATAGCATTGATTTTTTGCAAGGAACTCAGTTCCTCCCAGCGTTTCGCGGCAACGCCTGGAATGCGCTCTGCCTGGGAATGCAAAAGCTGGCCCATGTCGATAATGGCAGGATACATGCTGTCCAGAACCGCATCATAGGCCGCATCATGTGCATGAGACCCGGCATCATCTTGGACCGATGTATCGTGGCGCGCCTGAAAATCACTTTCATAGATCAACGCGGATGCCGCGAAATCTACTTCGCAGCCATTGGGTTGCTCCAGATAAACCGTATCCCCATCAATATCGATGACAACGCCCACAACATTGCGGGCAACATGGCGGACGTTGTCACCAATATTGAACATTGATTATGGCGCGTCGCGACGGGCAACAATCACATCAACAAGCGCTGGCTTGCCGGCCTTGACCTGTTCGATGGCCCGGGTCAGCGCCCCTGCGATATCGGCGGGGTTCTCAATGGGGCCTTCGGCATACCAGTCCATGCCCCTTGCAATATGGGCAAAATCAGGTTCCGGTCCATAAAGGTCCATGCCGATATTGGCCCGTTGCGGGTCCGTGCCGCGTGCATTGGCAATGGAGATTTGATGGGCCCAATCGTTGTAATAGGCGCGGTTGTTATACATCACCACCAAAATGGGGATTTCGTACTTGCTGGCCATCCATAACGCGCCAAGATCAAACATCAGATCGCCATCGGGCTGCAGATCAACCACCAGTTTGTCCGTGCCCTTGTGGGCCAGTGCCACGCCAAGGGACAAACCGATCTGGGTTGCTGTGCCAAGTTCACGTCCGGGATGGCGGTACGGGGTATTGAAATCCCATGTCTTCAGTGTCCATGTTTTCAGGGTGCCCGCGGTCAGAACCCAGTCTTCATCCTTGATCACACCCCAAACTTCAGATGCCATGCGCGATTCATGCATGGGGTCATCATCCCAACGGTCTTTGACCTCTTCTTGCCATTTATTCCATTGGTTTGTGTGTTTTTCAGCGATGACCTGTTTGCGGTCTTCGATGCGGGCGGCAAGTTTGGGATCATTGCCAATCCGTATTGCACAGGCCTCGGTCAGGGCAGGAATGGCCGTGGTGGTGTCGGCCAGAATGCGCTTGTCCCAATTGTGATGCTTGTTGTAATCGGTGGCCCATTTGCTGATTTCAATATCGGCAAAGCCAACATCGATCCATTTGCAATCGGGCTTGCAAAGCGATTCAACTTCGCGGGTTTCCCAATTGGGTTTTTGTGAACCCTTGGTCCAGTCAACCACATCAAGGGCCATCACCAGATCGGCATCAAAGAAGGCATCATTGTGGAAGCTGACATTTTGGGGATGGCGGTTGGGGATGCCCAGACGTTTGTTGACGTCATAGACAGCTGCGCCAGTGGTTTCTGCCAATGCCACGGTGGGTTCATAGCCAATGGGCATGCGGGCTGCGTATTCGGTCAACAACACCGGGTATTCAGATGCCAACAGCATATCAGCGACTTCATCGATCTGGTCCGGGGTGGTGGCAATGCGGGGTGGTACCCGAACGGCGTCTTTGTGGGGGATTTGAATATTTTCGGTCAATTCCGCTTCTTGCATGCCGGCGTCATAGACCATGTAAACCGGCCCTTGGGGCTCGGTCATCATGATGGAATAGGCGCGGGCGAAACTGTCGGGCACACCGTGGATAGAACCGGGCTGGTAATCCCATTTGGTGAAATCGCGCACCGCAGACCCTTGGGCAAAGGCGGTATGAATCCAGTCAATGAAGGGGCGGCGCAATTTTTCATCCATGGGGCCGGTGGCGCCAATCAGAAACAGCGGGCAGCGATCGATATAGGCGTAATAAACGGCCAATGGCGCATGGAGCAGGCCAACAACGTTATGGACCGCAGCGCCCATGGGCTTGCCCGTGGCCTTGGCATAGCCATGGGCGATCTGGACGGCGATTTTTTCATGGTTGCAGAGAATCATCGGCGGATCATTTTCGCCGTAATTGACCATGGAATCATGAAGCCCGCGATAACTCGCCCCGGGGTTCAGGGCAATATAAGGCAGCTCAAATTGCTTGATCAGATCAACGATAATGTCGGATTGATACCGTTTTTTGGCTTTCCGGATCAGGGGTTTTTCGTCGCTCATGGAGGCTACCTTATATAAAGAATGAATTGGGGGTTCTAAGAACGGCGCAAAATAACAAGCTGTGCGGGCTTTTGCCATAGGCAATTGAGTGTTTGATCAATTGTGCCAGCTTGGTCGATAATCAGGGCTAAACCAACATAAGGGAATATTCGTGCCAGATTTGATTAGAGAATTTGATTACATCATTGTGGGGGCTGGCTCTGCGGGCTGTGTGCTTGCCAACCGGTTAAGTGCAGACCCCGGAAACAGGGTTCTGGTGGTTGAGGCCGGTGGGCCTGATCGTGACCCGTTGATCCACATTCCCTTAGGCATTGGCCGCATCCATAAAGCACGCAACCACGACTGGGGCTACGATATCGCCCCGGAACCGGGGCTTTTGGGCCGCGAGTTGGAAACCATGCGGGGCAAGGTGTTGGGGGGATCGTCTTCCATCAATCATATGTCCCATGTGCGCGGCAATGCTGGCGATTATGATCGCTGGGCCAATATGGGCCTAGATGGCTGGTCTTATAAAGACGTGCTGCCTTATTTCCGTCGCACAGAAAGCTGGGGTAAGGGTGCCGATGTCTATCGCGGGGGCGATGGCCCCCTGACGGTGACCCCATCGGAAACCCCTGACCCGCTGTTTGATGCTTTTGTCAGGGCCGCAGAAGACATGGGCCATGCCTATACAGAAGATTACAACGGCGCCAATCAGGTGGGCGTTGGCCGGGGCCAGACCACCATTCGTAAGGGCCGGCGTCATTCTGCGGCCAGGGCCTTTCTAAAACCAGCAATGTCTCGGCCTAACTTGACCGTGGAAACCGGTGCTCATGTGACGAAGATCACAATGGATGGCACCCGGGCAGTGGGCATTGAATATCGCCACCGGGGGAAATCCAAAACGGCCCTTGGCAGTGCGGAAATCATCCTTTCAGGGGGGGTTTATAATTCACCCCAGCTTTTGATGTTGGCGGGCATTGGGCCGAAAGATCACCTGAAATCCCATGGCATTGACCCGTTGATTGATCTTCCCGGTGTCGGGGCCAATCTGCAAGACCATCTGGGCGTGATTGTTGGTGCAACGCGCCCCAATCCCGGCCCATTTCTGGATGATATGCGGTTTGACCGGATGACGGTCTCTATGGTGCGGGCATTTTTGTTCGGAACCGGCCCCGCCACCAGCCTGCCCGGCGGGCTGCATGGTTATTTCAAAACCAAAGATGGCCTTGATTCCCCTGATATTCAGCTGATTTTCCGGGCCGTATCCTCGGACCCCCATTTGTGGTTCCCGGGCATCCGCAAACCCTATGAAGATCGCTGCGGCATCCGGCCCATTCTTTTGCATCCCAAAAGCCGGGGCAGGGTGACCCTGCAATCCAGCGATCCCTTTGAAAAGGTGCATATTGTCCAGAATTTCTTTGATGACCCAGACGACATTGAAACCCTGCGCCGGGGGGTGAAATTGTCGCGCGAAATGTTGGCGAACAAGGCCCTTGATGACTTTCGCGGCGTGGAAGTATCGCCCGGTCTTGCGGTCACACAGGATGAAGACATTGACCAATGGATCAGAAAACGGTCATCAACGGCCCATCATCCGTCGTGCACCTGTGCCATGGGGACCGGGGACATGGCGGTTCTGGATGAACATTTGCGGGTCCGGGGTGCTGAAAACCTTCGGGTTGTTGATGCATCGGCCATGCCAGACCTGGTTTCGGGCAATATCAATGCATGCGTGTTGATGATTGCGGAAAAAGCCAGCGACCATATCCTTGGCCTTGAACCCCTTGCCCCGATTACGCCCTAATTCCGGTCTTGCACTGGCCCCGGTGCTCGGCTAGCCTTTTTCGGGAATATACAAATAATCCGCAAAAGCCCTCAGAAAAGGGTGGCGGGGCATATTAATTTAAACTGGGAGACTATCATGATTTCACTCTCCACACTTGGACGGGGCCTTTTGGGCCTCGCCACTGTGGCCCTTGCCACTGGTGGGATGGGCACGGCCAATACGGCCGATGCCGCTAATTTTAAAGGCAAAAGGATTACGGTTGTTATCGGCTATGGTGCCGGTGGTGGCTATGACCGTTATGGCCGCCAGGTGGCACGCCATATTGGGAAACATTTGCCGGGCAATCCCTCGGTCGTGGCCAAGAACCGCCCCGGTGCGGGCAGCTTCAAGGCCGTCAACTACATCTATTACAAGGCCCCGAAAGACGGCACCGTCTTTGGCACCTTTGCCCGTGGCGTGCCTATCTTTGCCTTTTCCGGCAAGGCCAAGAAAGCCAATTTTGATCCGCTGAAATTGACATGGATCGGCACATCATCCAGCTATAAGGGTGAAGCGTATGTGATGGTGGTGCGCAAAGACACTGGCATCCATAATATTGCTGATCTGAAAAAATATCCAAAACCAATCAATTTTGCCGCCACATCGTTTGGCTCTGATGGCACCGATGTGCCCATCGTTCTGCGTGAAATTTTGGGTCTCAATGTCCAGCCTCTGCGCGGCTACCCCGGTGGTAACACGCTCTATCTGGCCGTTGATCGTAACGAAGCCCAGGCCCGTATGGTGGGTTATGCCTCGATGCGGACTGCCCATCCGGAATGGTTGAAGAAAGACAGTCCTATTCGGGTGATCATGCAATTTGCTGCAACTGAACGCCTTCCGGTCTTCCCCAATGCCCCAACGGCACAGGAATTGGTGACCAAACAGGCCGATAAAGATTTGATCGCCCTGTTGGAAGCACCGTTCTTCATGGCGCGTCCTTTTGCGGGCCCTCCGGGTCTGGCACCAGACGTGACCAAAGCACTTCGCGATGGTTTCATGGCGGCCCATTCGGACCCTGCTTATCAGGGAGAAGCCAAAAAGCTGCGCTTGCTCACCAGCCCCAAAAATGGCGCCGATGTGCACAAGATTGTCGAACGGCTTTCCAAGATGCCGCGTAATCTTTATGAACGCTATTCAAAGATTCTCAAGAATCCTAAATCACCTATGCGCACGATCAAGTGGCAGATTGTCACTGGCAAGATCACCAAGGTGAAGAAAAAGGGCAAGCTTGAGTTCAAGATTGCGGGCAAGTCCAAGAAGTACAAGACCCGCACGCGCGGTCGTTATACTAAGGTGAAAATCAACGGCAAGAAAGCCAGCCGTAAGAAGATCAGAAAAGGTATGACCTGTAAAATCTGGTATGAAGGCAACAAGTCTTATGCCGGTAAGATGCTCTGCACCAAATAGCAGTTTCATCTGACACAAAATTTCGGGCGGGCACCCTTTTCGGGTCCCGCCCTTTTTTTGTGATTTTATGCGCGCCTATATCTCGACGATTTCATCTTTCAGGCTGCCGATGAAGCCAATGACTTCGGTTTGTTCGGCCGCGCCGATGGAAAGCTGATCGAGGGCGGCACCCATGTGGCCCATAAAGATTTCCCAATCGCTTTCATCAATGCGCATGCCTTCATGGGCCAGCGCCATATCGCGCCCGGTGTAATAGAGTTGCCCGCCCGAGGCACTGGCCAGAAAATTAATCAATAACTGGCGTTCACGAATGATCCCGTCAATCCCCCGGTGCGCCCAAAACCGCCCCAATTGAGCATCACCCGCCAGACGCGGCAAAACCGCATCCACCATCGCCACAACGCCATCATAGCCGCCAAGGCGACCGTATAAGGGTTCATCACCCATCGTTGGTGACGGTGACTTTACCGCCGTTGGCGCGGAGGTCTTTGCGGGTTTTATGGTCGATGATTTTGATGTCGTCTTGGGAGCCGGATCGGTTGCCCATGAGGATCATGGGACCATCGCCCGTGTTTTCCAATCGGTAGAATGATCCACCGGTGACCAATGCCGCCATGGTGGGATCGAGCGCTGCTTTGCCGCCATCGGGAAAGGACATGGTGCATTGGCCCTCAATACAGATGAAGGTCTGGTCTGCATTGTGGCAATGCATTTCATCGTGATCGCCGGGGTTGGGATAATAATGCACCCAGGCATGAAATTTACGGGTGTTGATGACAACCGTGCGCTTTTTTTCGCGCTTGGCCAGTTCAACGGTGTTGATAATTTCAATGCCCATCGGGGGTCCCCTCCACAGTTCGTCACAGCGGCTTTCGCCAGTATCGGCCATTATCCGGGGATTTTTGTGATTCAGGCAAGCAAAATCAGGTGTCCTGTGTAAATTGCATAAAGGGGCACACATTGGGGCGTTGTGCATTAAGGCTTTATCGGGATTGGCAGCCTCTGTTAGGGTTCTGGTCAGACAAATTATAAAAAAACACATCAGCTGTAAATAACCGGGTTGCGGGCGGCCAAGGGTTGCCCGCATCACACCAATTTGACCGACACTAATTTGAAAGGAACGGGCATGGCTGCAGATACCAATCGCCGCGCCAAGGTGCGCCATATTGCCATCAAGACCCCAGACCCAAACCGGCTGGCGGATTACTACACCAAAGTTTACGGACTGGACGTGGTTTTGCGCCGTGAAACCGGATCGGTTTACCTGTCAGATGGGGATTTATGTTTGGCCCTGTTGCCAACCCGTGGCCAATGCGCGCCGGGGATTGAACATTTTGGCTTTCACATTGGATCGGCTGAAGAAATCGCCGAATCTCTGGAAGGGATCGGGATGGATGCACCGCAAACGCGGCCCAATGATCCCCCCTTTGCCGAAACCCGGGTCACAGACCCCGATGGCAATATGATCGATTTATCGGTGCATGGGTTTGAAATGCAGGAATTCCAGGATGATCGGTCCAAAAAAGAAGACTAGATCAATCGGGCGTGCCAGACCCATCCATCAAATGATTAAGGACAAAGCGCCGCCAATCCCCATTGGGTGAAGTGCAGACCGCGTCCTTTGTGCCATCGCTGTCGTGGCGGAACGAAAGGGTGATGCCTTTCAGTTTCCACAGCTTTTTAAAGGCATCAATGTCTGTCAGAACGGTTTTGTAAAACCGGGCTTTCATGCGCCGCTGAATCCAGCCCCGACCAAAGACCAGATAAATCGACAGGATCATGGCGGATGCCCCCGCACCGGTCTGCCAGTTGCGGAGGAAATATCCTGCAATGGCAGCGATCATGATGCCCGCAATCCAGCGGTTGGAATCGGCCTGGACGGCAATGGATGAGTCAATATGATCGAGCTGCTTTAAATCGAGCGCTAGCGAAAGCTGCCCGCCTGAAACCTGGCCAGCGGTGATGGCCGCATTCAGTGCGCGAAACAGTTCTTTTTCATTGCCGGTTTCATCATCGGCATCTGGCCCGGATGGGGGCACCAATCGGTCATCAATGGGGTCCATGATGTTGCCTGTCAGGCTATTCCCCCTGAACCACGTGGTTGGTCATGGTGCCGATTTTCTCGATCTCCATGCGGATGACATCGCCCGGTTTCAAAAAGATGCCCCGGGGCCGGCCCACGCCCGATGGCGTGCCGGTGGAAATCACATCGCCCGGATACAGGATGAAATGTTTGGATAAATATTCGATCTGTTCGCAAAGATCGAAGATCAGATCAGAGGTATTGGAATCTTGCTGCAATTCTTCATTTAACCAGAGCTTGATATCCAGAACATGGGGATCGGGGATGTCGCTGGCAGGCACCATCCATGGCCCCATGGGCGCGCCGCCATCGGTGGATTTATGGCACACCCAATCCATGCCCCACATGGGCCAATCGGGCCGTTTGCCAAGATCGCGGGCAGAAATATCGTTCATGATGAAATAGCCCGCGACATGGTCAAGGGCATCATCTGCTTTTATGTTGCGGCCCTGTTTGCCGATCACGGCTGCCAGTTCCACTTCCCAGTCCATCTGTTGGGATGTGTGGGGCAGGGGGATGGGGGCGTCGGGTCCGGAGACACATTGGCGGGGTGATTTGGTAAAGAAATAAGGCCGCCTGGTTTCTTTGTCGAACTGGGCACCGGTCATTTCCTGAACATGTTTGCCATAATTGGCCCCGGCACAGAAAATCGAATTGGGATACAACAGCGGCGACATCAACTGAATGTCATCAATGCCACCGATATCGGCATCGCTACATTTACCAGCGGCGGCATCGTTGGCCAGCCCCTCTAGCAGTGCTTCGCTGTTGCCCCAGTCTTGGACCAAAGCGATGGTGGTTACAGCGCTGCCCATGGCTTTTTCAAGATCAATCACCCGGCCACCCACATTGATGGCGGCCCTGACGGTATCGCCATCTTGATAATTCAATAAGGTGTACATCTTTGTTTCCCCTGATCGTGTTGTTTGCCATCTTTATGCCTGTCAGAGGCGTGGATGTCTATATTCCGCAAGGCAGATACGGGCGCACGGGCTATAGTGTGGGCCAGTTCGGGGTTTAGGCCCCAATGGAAGACATTTAATGGGCAGGACCAATTCTGAATGAGCGAAAAGACCGAAACAGAAGCTGAAACAACCGGTAAAACCGGGGATAAAACAGGCGCAAAGCCCCAGCCTTGGGATGCCAGTGAATATAAAACCTTCGCCGGGCGCATGGATGTGCGGGTGATGCGGTCGTTATTGCCGTTTTTATGGTCTGCAAACGGGTTTGAACTGCGTCTGCGCGTGGTTATTGCCCTGTCGCTTCTGCTGGTGGCTATTGCCGCCAATGTTGGCGTGCCCATTGTCTATAAACAGGCCGTGGATGCCCTGACCCCGGGGGCAGGGATGGCCATTGCGTTGCCCCTTGCCATGATCGGGGCATATGGCTTGTTGCGATTGGTGTCTACGGCATCGGGTGAAATTCGCGACGCGGTCTTTGCCAAGGTGACCCAGCGTTCCATTCGTACCGTGGCCCGTCGGGTGTTTGAACATCTTCACAGCCTTAGCCTGCGGTTTCATCTGGATCGCCAGACCGGGGGATTATCGCGTGCCATTGAACGCGGTATGAAAGGCATCGAATTTACCCTGGCCTTTATGTTGTTTTCCATCATCCCGACCATTCTGGAAATTCTGGTGGTCTGCGTCATTTTATGGGTGATGTATGATATCTGGTTTGCCTTGGCCACCTTTGTCACCATTGGATCGTATATTGCCTTTACCCTGATGATTACCGAATGGCGATTGCGGTTTCGCAGGGAAATGAATGCGCGCGATCAAGAAGCCAGCACCCGGGCCATCGATTCACTTCTAAATTTTGAAACCGTAAAATATTTCGGCAATGAAGACCATGAAGCGCGGCGGTATGACCATGCGCTGGAACGCTATGAAGTGGCGGCGGTCAAGAACAAGACGTCATTGTCGCTTTTAAACATCGGACAAGCGATCATCATTTCCAGTGGCTTGACCGGGGTTATGGTCATGGCCGGCACCCGGGTTACCGAAGGCACCATGACCATTGGTGATTTTGTTTTGGTCGTGACCTATTTGATGCAGCTTTATTTGCCGCTGGGATTTTTGGGATATGTGTACCGCGAGGTAAAACAGTCGCTGGCCGATATGGAGAGCATGTTCAGCCTGATCCATGTGCACGCCGATGTGACCGACAATGATGATGCAAAAGCACTGGAATTATCGGGCGGGGAAATCGTTTTTGAAAATGTATCCTTTTCCTATCAGCCCAACCGCGCCATTTTGAAAAACGTATCCTTTCGGGTGCCCGCTGGTCGCAAGGTGGCCATCGTTGGGCCCAGTGGTGCCGGGAAATCCACCCTGTCGCGGTTGTTGTTCCGGTTTTACGATGTCAATGATGGGCGGATTACCATTGATGGTCAGGATCTGCGCGCTGTCACTCAGGAATCCCTGCGCGCTGCCATTGGCATTGTGCCCCAGGATACCGTCTTGTTTAACGAAACCATTGATTACAACATCGCCTATGGCCGCCCCGGGGCCGATGATGCGGCCATCAAAGATGCGGCACGGGTGGCGGCCATTCACAACTTTATTGTTTCCACGCCTGAGGGCTATGCCACCCGGGTGGGGGAACGGGGCCTGAAACTATCGGGCGGTGAAAAACAGCGTGTAGCCATTGCGCGAACCATGTTGAAAAAACCCACCATTTTAGTTTTTGATGAAGCGACCAGTGCCCTTGATTCCCAAACCGAAAAAGAAATTCAGGGGGCATTGCATGATGTTGCCGTCAACCACACCACACTGGTTATTGCCCACCGGTTGTCCACGGTGATCGATGCCGACGAAATTCTGGTTATGGAACATGGTGAAATTGTTGAACGTGGCACCCACGCAGCGTTGTTGGCCGCCAAAGGCACCTATGGTGCCATGTGGGCGCGCCAGCAAGAAGCGGCCCAGTTAAAGGAAACGCTGGCCCATGATCTGGGTGAAGCAATGGCGGCCGAAGAGATGGAGTCTGAGGGTTTGAGCCAGGAAAATCTCAAGAAAATCTGATTTTTTGCCTTCAATGGGCTTTGCCTATATCCTTTCCCCAGACCTGCATTTAGACAGGATCGACACAGGGAAGGATGTATTATGGCTTATGACATTTTGATCAAGGGCGGCACAGTGATTGATGGCACTGGCCTGCCGGGGTTTCCGGCCGATATCGGGGTCAGCGACGGCCGGATTGCCGCCATTGGTGATCTTTCTGGTGAAGCGGCCGATGAGATTATTGATGCCGATGGCCATGTGGTGGCACCGGGGTTTGTCGATGGCCACACCCATATGGATGCACAAATTTTTTGGGATCATATCGGGCGCAATTCCTGTTGGCATGGCGTCACATCCGTGGTCATGGGCAATTGTGGATTTACTTTGGCACCTTGTGCTGCGGACGAAAAAGATTTGGTGTTGCACAATTTTGAACGGGCCGAAGACATTCCACCCGAAGCCATGAATGCAGGCATTCCCTGGAGCTGGACCAGCTTTACCGAATATATGGATGCCCTTGATGCCCTGCCCAAGGGCATGAATTATGCGGGCTATGTTGGTCATTCTGCCCTTCGCACCCATGTCATGGGAAAGCGCGCCATGGAAGAAACGGCGACGCCTGAAGACATGGAAGCCATGAAAGAATCCTTAAGAGAAGCCATGCAGGCAGGAGCGCTGGGGCTTTCAACCTCTCGGACCCAGGCCCATCGCACGCCCGAAGGCATGCCAGTGGCAAGCCGCCTGTCTTCATGGGAAGAATTCTGTGAACTGGTGGATGTGTTGCGGGAACTCGATTGCGGCATCGTGCAGATGGCGCGGGAAAACATCATTCAGGACCCTGTCAAACGGGCCGATGAACATGCACGGGTCAAGGCTTTGGCCTTGAAATCTGGCCGTCCCTTCACGTTTGGCAGTTCCTGGTCGAAACGCAATCAGCCTGATGTCTGGCGTGATCAGTTTAAGATGGTGGATGAAACCAATGCCGAAGGCGGCAAGATGCTGATCCAGGCAACGGCAACCTGGAACGGATCGTTGCGATCGTTTGAGACCATGACCCCATATGATTACATCCCCGTTTGGAAAGAGTTCCGGGAACTGCCCCTTGAGGAACAAGAAGCAGGATTGCGGGACCCAGAAATGCGGAAAAAATTGGTGGATGCGGTGAATGCCCATACCCACAAGCCAGACCCGGCCCTGCCCAATGCATTCCAGCGTGCGGTCGATTGGGATTGGGTGTTTCCGTTAACCCAGCCCCTGCCGCCCCATCCATCACTGGCTGATATTGCCAAGGAACGGGGTGTAGAACCCATCGATGCCTTTATCGATTTGGCATTGGAAAATCATTTGAAGATTTTCTTTGTTCAGCCCAGCAACAATGAAGATCAGGATTTTGTGTTGGCGCTGATTCGCCACCCCCATTCCGTGGTGACGTTTTCAGATTCAGGTGCCCATGTCGCAACCACCATCAATCCAATTCACGGCCACCTTTTAGGCCATTGGGTGCGAGATAAAAATGCACTCACCCTGGAAGCGGCGATTCGCAAGATCACCTTTGATCTTGCAAGCTTTTGGGGATTGAAAGAACGGGGATGGCTGCATGAAGGCTATCATGCGGATATCGTCATATTTGATCCCGACACCATTGCGCCCAGCATGCCAACCTTGTTGCATGATCTGCCCGCCGGTGCGCCGCGCATTGACCAAAAAGCCACAGGCATTATGGCCACCATCGTCAATGGTCAGGTGTTTATCCGCGACAATGAACATACCGGCGCACATCCGGGCCAGTTATTGCGTGGTGAAATGGCGCAAAATTAAGCTTCGTTTCAGGCTAGTTTTGCCTTCACTTAGGGGTCTTTGATTCTTAATTTTTATCTTCAGGGGAGTAAGTAATTTGCGTTACCTTCACAGCGCCATCCGTGTATCAGACCTTGATGCCACGTTGGATTTTTTCTGCAATGTATTGGGTTTCGTGTTGATCCGCCGCAATGATAAAGAAAAGGCGCGATACACCTCTGTTCGTCTTGCCGCACCAGAAGATGTGGAAAAGGCAAAGAATGAAAACACCTCGATGATAGAGCTGACCCATAATTGGGACCCGGAAACCTATGATGGCGGGCGCAATTTTGGCCATCTGGCCTTTGAAGTGGATGATATCTATGACGTATGCCAACGGTTGATGGACAGCGGCACGGTGATCAATCGCCCGCCCCGGGATGGGCACATGGCCTTTGCCAAGACACCCGATGGTATTTCTCTGGAATTGCTGCAAAAGGATGGCTCGCTGCCCATCAAAGAACCCTGGGCCAGCATGGAAAACACCGGAACCTGGTAGGGCATCATGACATCCATCACCATCACGCCTTTATCTGATGCACTGGGCGCAGAAGTAACCGGCATTGATGCGGCAAATCTGGGGGACGATGATTTTGAAACCTTGCGCGATGCATTTCATGAACATCTGGTCTTGGCGGTGCGCGATCAAAACTTGACCCCGGCCCAACAGACGGCGTTCAGCCGACGGTTTGGGGAAATCCAGTATCACATCAATTCTGAATACAAAATGGTGGACCAGCCAGAGGTTCTGATCTTGTCGACAGAAATCAAGGATGGAAAAAATGTTGGTGTTCCTGATGCGGGCAGTGACTGGCATTCCGATCATGCCTATGTGGACCAGCCTACGGCCTATACCATCTTGCAATCCGTCATCGTGCCAAAGGTGGGGGGTGATACGGAATGGACCTCCATGGCGGCAGCCTATGAAGCCTTAGGGGGTGATATGAAGGAACGGCTTCAGGGCCTGACCGGCATCCACAGTTTCAACCGCGCGCGAAATGCACGGATGACACGGCCAACGCGGCATAAAGATGAAGCCGCCTATTTCGCCGAACGCTCTCCTCCGGATGCCTTCCACCCGATTGTGCGAACCCATCCCGTGACCGGGCGAAAGGCGCTGTTCATCAGTCCCCGGTTTACCATTGGCATTCGCGACATGGATGATGCAGAGGCCCAGCCGCTTTTGGATGAATTATTCACCCATATTGGGGATCAAAAATTTGTCTATCACCATCAATGGCGGATGGGCGATTTGATGATGTGGGATAACCGGGCAACCTTGCACCTTGCCTGTGGCGGGGTGGTGGCCCCAGAGGTCCGGCGCATGCATCGCACGACGATTATGGGCGAAATTCCGGTTTAGGTGTTTAAGCCTTGCGCGTGGCGGTGACTTCTATTTCCACCAGTTTTCCTTTTGCGGAATAGCCTTCGACGAAGCGAATTTCAAATCGCGGCGGCAGGGACGGAGCAATGGTCAAAAATAAATCGCGCATGTCTTGTACGGTTTGGCTTTCATGAAGATAGCAGCTGACCTGTTGCACCTGATCCCAGCTGCTATTTGCTTCCCCCAGATATTCGGTGATGCGCGGCAGAATGTTGGTGGTGACTTGCTGTTTCAATGTATCAAGCACCGCAGTTTGGCCCGATAAAATCATTAATGGTCCATAGGTGAAATAACGGCACGGGGTGCGGGGCGGGTCGTTTTCTCGGATCACCTTTTCAAGGCCTGCTTGAGGTCTGATGGCAATCATATCCATTTTTGTGGCCGCCTTCGTTGCGAACAGTTTTGGCGCGATATAGCTCGATGTTGCGGTGCGCGCCGGCCCGGTAAGGGTGGCAGCACGCACATCACTGCCTTGATCGCGGGACAGGCGGTCGCGCCCAAACAGGCGGCTGCGCACGGTGTTTTCAAGGCTTAAGCCATGGGAATCCAGAACCGTTTCAAACGCATCAAAGATGGCTTTTGTGCCGGCTTCCGGGCTGGCACCCTCGGGCGCTTCTGCGGACAGTTCAATGAATTCAAACCCCAACCAGTTAAGAACCTGAACCTGCATGTGTTTGCTCCTTTGATTACTGCGAAGAAAAATGTGTCAGGCGTGAAACTTTGATGGCAACGATAAAAAGCAGCACCAAAAGCACGCTGCCGACCATCATGAACGCATTTTCAAGGCCCCAAAATTCAACGCTCACCCCCATGATGATGGGCATGATTGTCATGGCAAGACGGTTGGCACTGGCCCGCAGGCCCACGGCCTTGCCCTGGTTGTTGGCATCGGCCGATTTGGAAACGATGTTCAGCATCAAGGGCTGGATGGTGCCAATGGCAAGCCCCCGGCACATGATGGCGACCATCAACAAGACATAGGTGCCCATCAACGGCGTAATGGCGATACAGACAATGGATAAGGCAACGGCTGCAATCATGACCCAATAGCGGTTAAAGGCCTTTGCCAATGGGGCGGCAACCAATGAACCAAATGCACCGGCCAACAGAAAGCCAGATAGCAGCGTGCCAATCAGGGTGCCGCTGAAATTAATGCTTTCAAGATAAACCACATAAAATGAACTTTGGATGCCCTGTCCGGATTGGCGCAGGATTGCCACCACCACCACCAACAAGATGGGCGGCAAGGACAGTAATTTGAAGGCATCGGTGTAGCTTGAAAGTTTTGGGCGGAAATCGCCCAGTCGGGGCCGTTCCGGTGGGGTCGCAATTTCTTTGGCGCTTTTGGGCAACAGGCTGATACCAAGAAGCATGCCAGACGTCCACAGTGAGACAAAGCCGAATGCCCCCCATGCCCCCAGATAATCCCATGCGGCACCGATTGCTGGTGGGCCAAGGACACTGCCGATGCGTGTTGCAAACGCCAGTCGCCCGGCATAAAGCGTCTCACCCTTCATGCGCTGTCCGATCAATGCCTGGGTGCTGATCCAGGCCATGGAAACCGATAATCCAACGATCATCTGCAAAATGACCAGCGCTATAAGCCATGGCATGACTGGATAGAGCAGGGAAACGCACACCACGAGAGAACCAAAGGTCCAGATCATCCGGCGTGCGCCAATGCGATCAATGAGCGCGCCACCGGGAATGGAAAGCAAAAGCGGCATGAACGTGTAACTGCCAAGGGCAATGCCAATCCACATGGGGGATGCATCCAGCTTTAGCGCCCAAAGGGGGACGATCACCCAGATCAGGTTAGACGTGCCGCTGGAAAAAATGCCGCAAATATAGACCGCAAGCTGCAAACGCAGGGTGATGGGTTCTGCAGGGGCTGGTGTGGAAGGTGACGTGCTCAAAGGGCGGCAGATGCCGCGATCATGCCCATCCAGATAAGGCAGATAATCTGGGTGAAGAAAAACAGGAACCGTAATGCGACGGTTAGGCTGGTTTCTGTGCACAGGATATGAATCACCGTCTGGAAAATACGCGCCGCCATAAAGCCAATGGCAAGATCATCCAGCAGTGGCAATTTTAGGCCCATGGCGGTAATGACCACCACGATGGCGCCATAAACCGGAAGGTTTTCAAGGCAATTGGCGTGGGCCCGCATGGCCCGACGATAGGCAGGCGATCCATGGGGGGTGTCTGCTGGAAAATCAGTGAACGTCGCGGTGCCATTCAGTATTTGCCGCCAGCGCAGAATGCTAACACCGCCAAGCAGGGTTAAAAGGGTCCAGCCTGCAAAGCCCAGCAGTATAAAAAGGGGTGTTGTCATAGGGTACGCCTCAATTTTTTGTGGTTAGGCCTCAGCCAGAATTTTGTCTTTTTTCGGATCAAACCGATACCGTGGCATGTGATCCAGATCACAGCCCGTTATACGAATGACCCACGCCTTTTCGGGGTGTTGGGTGGAATGGATGGCACCGGGGCCATAAACTTGTGCCGTGCCGGGTGTGATGGTGTGGCGGTCTGCAACTTCCAACTCGGCATGGTCAGCATCGGCAGCATTGGCTCGGCGCCAGATGGTAATGTTGGTGGCGCCCGTGATGTTGCCATAGATGGCCCAGGCTGTGCCATGGGAATGGGGATTGCCACTTTTTCCTGCCGCCTGAACATGGGCCAGCACGTAAAAATCTGTGTCGGTGTCGTGATAGAGCACTCGTTTACCGATGGGCGTGTCATCACTATACGTTTCAGAAACAAAGTCTGGGTTGTTCAAAAGATTAACCAGATTGCTTTTGATCTGGGTTAGCTGTGTATCATCAGAACCCTGTAGCAAGAGGTCATGAGAATCGGTGCAGAATTGGTCGAGCGTATAAGCCATAGTGCCCCCCTTGGGATGGTTGTGTTTTCATTAGGCTTAAGGTACGAAAATCCTGACCCTGCGGCAAGGGGTGCGAGAAAACATTGGTTTTAGGGTGCTAAACTGGATTTCCTGAGCGAGGGATGTGTGCTGGTCAGATGGGGGATCAAAGAACCCGGTTGAATGTTTGATTGTGCTCGTCGATAATTTATCTTCTAGACGATATGCAAAAGATCGGAGAAATTGGTGACGGAACCTAGTCCTAAAAATTATGCTTATGATCTTGTGAGTGCGCTGGATGCTGTGGTGGGCGTTCGTTCAACGGTCCCTTCCGATGCCCACAGCGCCGACCGCCTTGGGACCGAGCGTTCTGGCAATGGTTGCATTATTTCTGATGATGGGTTGGTGGTCACCGTTGGCTATCTTATCACCGAGGCGGAAAGCATTTGGTTGGTTGCCAATGATGAACGGGTTATTCCCGCCCATGTTGTGGGCAGGGATCAGGAATCGGGTCTGGCTTTGATTCAGGCCCTTGAACCGCTGGGGATGGTCCCTTTGAAGCTTGGCAATTCGGCCGATGTGATGGTCGGAGAGCGCGTGGTGGTTGCCGGCGGCGGCGGGCTTATGAACGCCGTTGATGCCGAAGTTGTGGCCAAACAGGAATTCGCCGGATATTGGGAATATCTGCTGGACGAAGCCATCTACACCACGCCCGCCCATCCCCATTGGGCCGGTGCAGCGGTGATCGGTGCCGGTGGTGGGCTTGTGGGGGTTGGTTCACTTTACGTGCAACAAGTCACCCAGAACAGCAGCCCCATTGATGTAAACATGATCATCCCCATTGATCTGATGCCGCCCATTGTTGACGATCTCATGCGATACGGTCAGACCTCCCGGCCCCCTCGGCCCTGGATCGGCATGCAAGCAACAGAATTTGGCGACAATTTGGTGGTGGTGGGGGTAACGGATGGCGGGCCTGCGGCCAATTCCGATATTCGGGTTGGGGATGTGGTCATTGGAACGGGTGCCAAACCCGTCGACAGCCTTGGCGATCTATTCCGCCAAATCTGGGCTTTGGGGGATGCGGGGGTTTCGGTTCCCATCAATATATTCAGGAACGGCGAACAGATAGAGATATTGGTTCGATCCGAAGATCGAACCCGCAATTATAAAATGCCGAAATTACATTAAGGCGGGGGAGCCAAATGTTGGAAAAACCAAACAAACATTTCAGGGATTGGCGGGAATACAGCCAGGAAGAACTGGATGCGCAGTATAACCAGAACAGCAAGGTGATTGATTCCTCTGGTTATAAAGAACAAAAAATTTCTAAAAGTGCGAAGGCACGCGGTGACCTTGATTGTGTTTTAGACGTTTCCTATGGCCCATCCCTTGCAGAAACGCTGGATATTTTTCCCGCCGATAAAAAAGGCGCACCGATCAATATCTTTATTCATGGCGGGGCCTGGAAATCTGGCAATAAAAGTCAGGTCAGCTATCCCGCACCGGTATTTCATGACGCCGGGGCTAATTATGTCGCGTTGAATTTTGGTGAAGTGCCAGATGTCATGCTGGAAGAACAGGTGCGTCAATGCCGGGCGGCAATTGCCTGGGTTTATGGTAATGCCAAAAGCTTTGGCGGAGACCCCGACCAGATTTTTGTCTCCGGCCATTCATCGGGTAGCCATGTGACGGGCATGATGGTGGTGACCGATTGGGAAGGGATCTATGGCTTGCCTGCGGACATCATCAAGGGGGCAGCCCCGATTTCTGGCATGTTCGATTTAGAACCAGTATTGCATTCGTGGCGCAACAGTTATCTAAAGCTGGATGGGGAACGTGCACTGGCACTGAGTGCTATTCACCAGATTCCGGATGCAGAAATTGCTCTGGTGCTTGGGGTTGGGAGTGAGGAACTGGCTGAATTTCAGCGCCAATCTTCGGCATTCTCGGATGCGTGGGTTGTACAAGGCAAGGCCTGCACCCTGATAGAAGTTCCCGGTCGCAATCATTTTGAAATGGGGGCTGATTTTGGGGATGCAACCAGCCCGGTAACTCAGGCCATCTTCGAACAAATGTCGCTCTAGTTTAGAACGCCAGATTGCTCAGGAAGCAGTTGCTGTGTCGGTGTCGGATATCGCGCTGTGTATCCGGCCTTCTGGCAGTTTGACGGTGACCGTTGTTCCTTTACCTGCCTCGCTGGCGATCAAGAGTTCTCCGCCATGAAGTTCAACCAGATTTTTGACCATGGGCAGACCAAGGCCAGCGCCTTCATATTTCTGCTGTAAGCCACTCTCTCCTTGATTAAAGCGTTCCATCACGCGGGGGATGTCTTCTTTGGACATGCCAATGCCATTGTCTTTGACGACAAGGCATATCCCTTTCCCAATTTCTTGATTCAAGGAGATGTAAACGTTGCCGTTTTCTGGCGTAAATTTGATGGAATTTTGCAACAGATTAATCAGGATTTGTTTCAGACGGCGCTCGTCTCCAGTGAAAAGAGGAAATGCCTCTGGCTTTGTGAAGTGAATTTGTGTCTGGCTGTGCCCTGCTTCTTCCCGGGTCAAAATCAGACAGGTCTCTATGACGGCACAAAGATCAACGGCGTCATCTTCCAGTTCAAACTGGCCCACTTCAATTCTGGAAAGATCTAGAATGTCATTGATGAGATTAAGCAAATGCACGCCCGATTCATTGATGGATTGGACGTATTCTTCGTATCGTTTTTCTCCCATGGGGCCAAAAATGGCATTGTCCATGATTTCGGAAAACCCGATGATGGCATTGAGCGGCGTGCGCAGTTCGTGGCTCATGTTGGCCAGGAACTCTGTCTTGGCCTTGTTGGCACCTTCTGCGTCTTCCTTTGCCTGAATAAGGCTGTTTTCAACCTGCTTGAGTTCGGTGATATCGGTATAGGTGGTGACGGTGCCACCATTGGGCAGGACCGCGCGTTGGCTCTGGATCACGCGGCCATCAAAAATGCGCAAAGGTACATGTGATTCGCCCCGGCGCATTGCCTCAACCCGTGTGGCAATGGCACTTTCTATATTGTCATCCCCAAAATCACCCCGCGCGGCACGGGCGCGCATAACGTCTTCATAAGACACCCCGATTTTCATGGTTTCTGCGGGCGCGCCGCACCATTCGATGTATTTGCCATTAAAGGCGGCCAGACGTAAATTTGAATCATAAACAGCGAACCCTTGTCCCATGTTAGAGAACGCAGTTTCAAGAAGGGCTGATTTTTCGTTGGCTTCTTTTTGGGCCTGTTTGATTTCTGTAATATCTGTAAAGGTGGCAACAAAACCACCATCGGGCATGGGGCTTCGGTGGGTCACAATGTCCCGCCCATTGGGGCGGGTTCGTTCATGAATGTGTTCGGCTCTGGGATCGAACAACCGGTTTCGTTCAGCGACCATTGCTTCAGGATCAACGTCACCATAGTCACCGATTTCTGCAAGGTGGCGAACAATGTCGCTATAGGCGATCCCCGGCTGGAGATAGTCTTCTGGCAGTTCCAGAATTTCCCGACACCGGGCATTGGACCGGACCAAATGATTGGTGTCGTCATAGATCATGAAACCCTGAGACATGGCGGCGAAGGTCGTCTCTAAAAGCCGCGATTCCTGATCCAGTTTGGCCTGAGCCTGGCGGCGTTCGGTGACATCGGTATAGGTGGTGACGAAGCCGCCTTCCGGGGTGGGCATGCGCCAAATGGCAATGATTTGTCCCTTTCTCCCCTTGTATTCACCAAGGTAACTTTCGTTGGACAGAATGCGATCCAGGCGTTCTTGCACCTTTTGGTCGATGTTGCCTGGGCCATAATCACCACGGCTTGCAAGAAAATGAATAAAATCGTGGAAAGAGGCGCCGATCTTTGCCACTTCGGGTGGCAGGTCAAACAATTCAGCCCAATGATGATTGAAGTTGAGGATTTTTAGATCTTTGGTGAACATACAAATGCCTTGGCCCATATAGTTCTGGGTCATTTGTAAAAGTTCAGTTTTTTTCTTGGCGTCTTCCCCTGCCTGGGTTTCTTCTGTGATATCGGTATACGTGCTGACGCGTCCACCATCGGGCATGGATTTTGCCAGCCGGCTGATCAGGGTGCCATTGGGACGTCGATGCAGGGTTTGGTTGAATTCGGTGTTGCGAACGGCGTCCATTCGCCTGGAAACAGCATCTTTCGGGGTGATGCCATCTTTGGCATATTCGCCGTTCTTGGCTAAAAGCTTCAGGACATCTTCGTATTCCATACCGGGAATGACGGCGTCTTCTTCAAGATCAAAAAGGCTCAGAAAAGCTGGATTGACAATGGTGACCACAAAATTCGAATCAAGGACCACCAACCCCTGGCTTATGTTGTCCAAAGACGTTTCCAGCAAGAGAGACTTTGCCTTTAATGCCGCTTCGGCATCCAGAATTTCCGTAATGTCTGTATAGGTGCTAACAAACCCGCCATCGGGCATGGGCGTCATTGTGGCGCGCACGGTAATGCCACTGGGCATGGTCCGCACATCGGTGCGATACGTATTCTTTTTGACCGCTTCGGTATATTTTTTGATGATGGCATCTGCATCTATTTTGTCATTGGTATCTGCATCTGCATCTGCTCTATGGATCCCCTGAACCCCCCTGTTGATATTAAATCGGATCAGGTCTTCGTAATGGGTGCTCTGATCCATCAGGTCATCGGGGTAATCATAAATTTTTTGGTAAACATCATTCCAGAGCAATAACCGGCCATCGGCGTCAATCACCCGGATGCCATGGGTTATATTGTCCACTGTGGTGGAAAGTAAGTGTGCATTTTCCTGAATTTTTTCCGCAGCTCTTGTCTCTTCTGTCAGATCGGTGAAGGTCGCCACCATGCCACCGTCTGGCAGGGCTCTGCGGTAGACACCAATGACCGTGCCGTCGGTCAGGTGGCGGGTGTTGCGCCATTCCATTTCATCGGGGATTCGTTTGACGCGTTGTTTAACAAAATCATCAATTTCCACATCACCATAATGCCCACATTCGGCCATAAACCGAATAATGTCTGAAAAAGCCATGCCCCGTTTCAAAAAGCCCTCAGGCATTTTGTACAGGGTTTCAAATTGGTGGTTGAAATGGATCAGATTAAGATCCTTGTCATAAACCGAAAGCCCCTGGCTGATATTGTCTACGGTCGATTCCAGAAGGCGATGCCAGTAGGATTCAATTTCTTCTTTTCGATGGTGTTCAATATCGATGGCGACAAGTCGGGCCGCAGATTCGATGGTTTTGATCAAGGTGGCATCGGGGCTAAAAAATTCTTTGCCATGGATCACGATCACACCGGTCGTTATGCCATTGTTGGTGGCAGGATGAAGCCAGAGGAGAACAGGGCCATGAATTTTGGTTGATTCAAGATATGGCGCAAACGGTGAATTGGAATCAATCGGGCCGGGCACCGGAGGCGGGGCATTTGGTGCAATGGTAATGTCGCCCAGAACCAATGTGGTCTTGCTGGAAATGCCAGTGCCTGCGCCAAGACTGAGCTTGCCAGTTTTAGGATCGATCAGAAAAATGGCAGCGGTAACCGTTCCATTGCTTGCTGCGGTAATAAGATCACAAATGGCAAGTAGCGAATCGCCCATCGAATTGTCCGGGGTCGCGAAATCCTGTGTTGATTTGTCACGCACTTTTTTGACCCTGTTCGCAAACATAGCTAGCTTTGGCCCCGATTTGGAGCGAAGAAAATTCGTCCCATGGTAGAGATAAGAGACAAATTTCTTTAAATTACAGTGTTAATTGAGGGGCTTAAAAAGTGGTTAATATTTAATAACCGTAAAATGCAGAAGCATAAGCATATACACTTACTGTTAAACCCCTGTCTGGGACCGGCAATTCAATACAATCGTATGAAACTGTACATCGCTATACTTCTAATAACTTGTTTTTACTCAGTTTTTCATGAGCTCAATGATTTGATCTGTAGACATAACCCGGGCCATGCGTGGGAAAATTCGGTCCATTAAGAAGTCATTGTTGTCACCGCGATGGGAATAACAGCAATCTCTGGCGATCACGAGGCCATAGTCAAGGTCACGGGCGCTGAAGGCGGTGGAGGCAATGCCAACGTCGGTAGAGCCTCCGGCCAGGATGACGGTGTTTAATTTTCGAACCCGAAGCTGCAGGTCCAGATGGGTCTGATGAAAGGCGCTCCAGCGATGTTTGGGCACCATCACGTCGCCTTCGACCGGTTTGACCTCAATGGCGATTTCCGCACCCTTATGGCCCCGTCGATGCATTGGCATGAATCTGCGTTCCCGATCATCCCAGGGATTTAGGTCCATGTCGGTATCGGTCAGGCGGCTGGCGACGTCGGCGCCGTCCCCTGCGTGGTCGGCAGCACCATAGAAAACCGTGACGCCAGCATCATGGGCGCCTTGAACCAGACGTGCCATGTTTTCCAGAATGCCCCATTTTTCAAGATTGGCAGCCTTTTGTTCATCCGCAGGATGGAGGTATCCATGCAGGGTATCAAACAGAACAAGGCCTACACGGTCTTTCGAAAGGCTGGGGTCGAGGTCAATATCTGTGGGTGCCATTGGTTGTTTCTCCTTTGGGGCAGGGGATGAAAGTCGGGTTGAAATTTAAGCCCCGCGCAGGCGGTCCATGATTGCGCCGGGATCATCGGGTGGGTGATTGCCGCGCCAGCCAACATGGCCATCGGGTCGAACCAGAACCAGGGTTGTTTCATACAGGGATATAATTTTCGGATCATCGATGACCAGTACATCCATGGGCATGTTACGCATCTTTGCGGCATCGACCAAAGAAGTGACATCCCCGGATTTTGAGCCGAGACAGACCAGAACGAAGCCTTTGCCATAACAATCCAGCAGGGGTTGGCCATCTTTGAGCAAGGCATCGGGGGCCCGTGCTCCGGGACGGGTGGTGGGGGTGTAGGTTTCGCGTTCCAAGGGGGGCGTGGGCGTATCATCGTCTATGATGACCGGCGAACCATCATAGCGATAGCCGACCTGCATGCCATAGCTTGGGGGCTGTATCATGCGTTTGGCTATTTTTTCACCGGCTTCACGGCGTTCATCTTCGCCCTCAGGGGTGTCTTCCAGAATTTGGGGGTGGGGCACGACACTATCGCCAAGGGCAAACCGTGCGGCGGCTTCATCGACGTTGCGTTTGCCAATGGGCTGGCGTTCCAGGGTGTAGGAATCAAGAAGGTTTGGCCCGGCCCAGCCCTTAAGGGCCGCTTCTATTTTCCACGAAAGGTTGGTGATATCCCCAATACCGGTGTTCATGCCAAAGCTGCCAGAAGGGGTAAGCTGATGGATGCAATCACCGGCCAGAAAAATACGACAATCCTGATAGCGGTCCGCGATCAATTGGCGGCGCACCCATTCAAGGGTCGAGAGGACTTCGTAATCAAAATCACGCCCAGCGAAGCGTCGCATATCCGCATCGACATCCACCTTGCCCCAGGATTCCGGATCCAGGGTGCCGCGAATTTGTAACCGCCAGATGTCATGGCCATTGATAGAATTAACCGATGCCCACTGGCCATCAGGACCAATGGCCATGTAGCTGCGCCCCGCCCCCATATTATGCATGGTGGAAAATTCATCGGACCTGAATAGAACATTGGTGGCGTAACCCAGCACCGGGGTCCCTTCAAGCTTGATCCCAAGGCGATCGCGTATGGGGCTGCGCGCCCCTTCACAGGCAATGGCAAATGGTGCCCGAAGGCCTTCCTTCATGCCGGTTTTTGTATTTTGAAGGAAGGCGGTGATGGCTGTGTCATCCTGATCAAGATCATCACAGCGTGTGTGATAGCGAAGGGCCACGGATGGCAATGCGCGCGCGCGCGCCTGCAACAAAGGATCAAAGACAGTTTGGGGGCAGCGTTGGAAGGGCTCCAAGGCCCCATCTGGTACTTTCACATCATTGTAGGATGGGTTTGTTTGGCGCGCGATTTCCCAGCCGGTCAGGGATGTTAGAAAAATATGATCCCGTGGCCTGTCTTTGGGATAGCCCAGTTCGCGGACATTATCGGCAATACCCCAACGGCGACAGAATTCCATGGTGCGCATGTTGATGCCGTTGGTTTTTGGGTGGGCGACCACCCCGTCACCTTGTTCAACCAGCACGCAATCAATGCCGCGCCACCCCAACTCGACGGCCATGGCAAGCCCAACGGGGCCACCACCAATGATCAGGACATCGGTGTCAAATTCAGCGGAAATAGTGTTGTGATCGGTCATGTTCCCCAGTTTTATTATTTTTCTATAGCCAACTCTATAATGAGGTTGGCATTTGTATTGTCAACGCCCTCTGCGACATAGGTGTTGGCCAAAGAGTTGCAGGGAGGGATATAGGCAGGTAGTTTGGCAGCCAACAATATTATTGGCATATGGACCGGGGAGACTTTCTTGAAAAAAATACCGCTTACGATTGCTATGTCTGATTACGACCACATGCGCGATTTTAGAATCGGGGATGTGCAGGCCGAAGGCATTGATCCCACATTTCTGACCATGGAAATCCATGAAATTTTTTCGCGGTTTACCTATAATCGCGAATGGGATGTCTCTGAGTTAAGCTTCGCCAAGTTCATCGCCCAGGTAACACGAAAAGAACCGGATATTATTGGCCTCCCGGTCTGGACATCGCGTCAATTCCGCTTTTCATCTTTTTATTACAATACAAATTCCGGCATCAAAACCGCCAGCGACCTTGCAGGGAAACGCGTTGCTGTGCCCGAATGGGCGCAGACAGCTGCGGTCTATACCCGGGGCTGGTTGCAGCATCAAGCGGGTGTTGATCTGAATTCCATCGATTGGGTCCAGGCCGGGACCGAAGATGCGGGCCGGGAAGAAAAAGTGGAACTTTACCTGCCCAAGGGACTGAACCTGACCCGGATCACAGATAAATCCATTTCACAAATGCTGGCTTCCGGCGAAATTGATGCGGCCCTTGTTGCGCGTGAACCAAAAGTGTTCACCAATGGGCATAAGGACGTGAAACGTCTGTTCCCCGATTACCGCATCATGGAAGAAAACTATTTTGATGAAACGGGCATCTTTCCCATCATGCACATCATTGCTTTGAAGCGCAGCATTTTGGAAGAACACCCGTGGATTGCCCGGAATCTTTTGATGGCCTATGAGGAATCAAAGAAAAGGGCCGTGGACCGGTTTTTAGAAATCAGCGTGTCGCGATATTGTCTGCCATGGGCGGTCAATCATGCGGAACAGATGAAGGAAAAATTCGGCGGGGACTTTTTCCCCTATGGTATTGAGCCGAACCGAAAAACGCTGTCAGCATTTTGCCAATATGCGTTTGAGCAAGGCATTACGCGTTACGCCATTGAACCCGATGCAATGTTCCCGGAAAATCTTGATCTTTCTGTTTTGATCTAGGGCCGGGCTGATGACAGGCGAAGCTGAAATCCGGGAACTCAGGGCGCCGCATGGGGCGCCCCATAAGCCGTCTTTCGAAATGCCAAAAGATGCCTGCGATACCCATTTTCATATTTACGAACCAGACATTGCCCTGAAGCCAGACCGGCGCTACACGGCGGTTAAAGCAGGTTTGAAAAATTATCGTCTCATGGCGGGGCGTTTGGGATTGCAACGCGGCGTGGTGGTCACCGGCAGTTCCATGACATCCAATGCGCCATCCCTAGCGGCCATCGCCGCCATGGGCGGGGATTTTAAGGGTTTGGCCCTGATCCAGCCCGATGTCACAGATGATGAACTGGAACGTCTGGCAGCAGGCGGCATGACCGGGTTTCGAATTTCAACCCGTTCCGTTGGCGGCATTGGGCCGGAACATCTGGGCGATCTTGCCAAACGGGTGGCAGGGCTTGGTTGGCATGTGGAAATACATATGCGTGACTTGGAAGAAGTGGTGGCGGTTTTGCCACAGCTTGAAAAGCTGACCATCCCCTACAGCATTGATCACATTGCCTATTTAGGGCCAGATCATGGCCCCGAAAGCCCGGAATTTTCCCGGGTGCGAGATCATTTGGCAGGTGCGGAAAACGCCTATATCAATATCTACAGCGTCTATAACCTGACCAAATCTGGCCCCCCTGCTTATGAAGATATGGTGGCCAATGTTGGGGCATTGATTGAAGCGCGGCCAGACCGCATTCTCTGGGGGTCCAATTGGCCCCATCCGACATTTGATGTGCCGCTGCCCAATGAAGGCGACCTGTTGGATTTTATCGGAAAAGCAGCCCCTGATCCGGTGCACCTTCGCCAGATCTTCGTTGATAATCCGGCCCGCCTATACGGCTGGGTTTAGGCCATCCTTTAGTGGCGAATGCCATGCTTTTCGAAATATCGCTGGTGGTATTCTTCGCCACGCCAAAAGGTTTCCGCTAATTTGATCTGGGTTGCGATGTCATCGCGGAAGCGACCTTCTTTATCAATTTTATCGCGCAAATCTGTTGCTGTTTTTTTCTGGGTTTCATTGGCGCAAAATATGGCGGAACGGTATTGATCGCCAATATCAGGGCCTTGGCGATCAATCTGGGTTGGGTCGTGGATGGTGAAAAACACGGATGCCAAATGCTCAAAGGATACCAGGGATGGATCAAAGGTGACTTCCACCACCTCTGCATGGCCGGTGCCATGGGAACAAATAGCTTCATAATCCGGATTTTGCGTGTGCCCGCCGGAATAGCCCACAGCCGTGTCTGTGACCCCCGGAATTTTTCTGAAATTGCTTTCAACGCCCCAAAAGCAGCCTGCTGCAAACATTGCTTTTTCAGCCATGGTCTTTTCCTCAAACTTAGCTTAAATCGGGCGCGGCACGACCGGGGTGGGGCAGTTGGGAACCGATGCCTTGTTCCTTGGCCCGGCGTAAAATTTCAACGCCGGCGGCAACATCGGCAAGCCCCACACCCATCCATTTAAATAATGTAATGTCGGCATTTTTCTTGCGGCCATTGCCCGTGGCGAGCAAGTTTGAAAGTTGGATCACGTCGGCCCAATCACCGGGGCCACCATCGTAAAAGGTTTGAAGTTCGCGGGAATTTTCCCGGCACTGATCCAGATTGTCCACCACGACCTGATCACACCGGGGCAAGATGTCATCGGCGATTTCGGCGAAGGCCGGGATGATGGCGCCGGCGGCATTGATATGGCACCCCGGTGCAATGTGTTCTGAAAACAGGAATGGTTCTCGGGCCCGGGTCACGGTGGTGATAATGGGCGCATCCCGCACTGCATCTTCAAGGCTGGCGGCCTCGATCACTTCGAAATCATATTTTTCACGGACCAGAGCGGCAAATTTAGCCCGGTTTTCAGGGGTTGGGCTGAACACGCGGAGCCGTTTCAGGGGGCGCACGGCATTGACGGCGGCCAACTGGGTGATGGACTGTTTGCCGGTGCCAACCAGCGCCAAATCATCGGCATGTTCATCGGCCATCCACCGGGTTGCGACAGCGGCAAGGGCGGCCGTGCGCATTTGGCCGAGAGCAACGGCTTCGATAATTGCCTTTAGCTGGCCATCATCGGTCCCGTGCAATAAAAGCAAGGGTGCAGATTTTCCGCCGACATTGCTCCATGCTTTGGCGCCGGCAAAACCGAGGCTGGGGTATTGCGCCCCGGTGATGTTGAGGCTGCCACCTTCCCAGACCGATTGACCCTTGTGCAGGTTTTTGGCATCCCCTGTGGCTTCCAATCGAAGCCCCGCTTCCAGGGCGGTGATGATGGCCGATAAATTGACCAGAGAGACAACCTCTGCCTCATTGATCCAGGGAAAGGTCTTTGGCATTGCATCGGTCATATTCTGCGGGCTCCATTGCAGGCGGTTTCAGTCTTTTTCTTGTAGCGCCGCTACGGGATAATATCCAGATTCCTTTCGAATATTTCATGGGGAGTTGCTATTTTTTTTGCCCATGGCCCTAAAATCACGTTACAAATAAATGGGTTTAAAGCTGATCAGGGGCAAAGATAAATATGGCTGACGTTCTTCCACAACAAAGGCTTCTTCTAGAGATTCTGGTGATGTCTGGTGATGTCGCGGTTAACGAAGGGGGTGGCGATTCCCTGCTTTGGCGCACCATTAAAGAATGCGAAGAAAAGAAGTGGCTTAAACGGCGCACAGTCAGCCAGGGATTCCACGGTATTTCGATTACAGATCCGGGCCGCACCGCAGTTTCGTAACGTTTGTTCATTCCGGAGTATGAAGGCTATGGCCCTTGTTTCACAAAAAGTACTGATGATTGGGTTGGCCTGTGCCGCTTTGGCAGGTGCAGGCGTGATCGCGTTCATGGCGGGTGGCGCAGACGATAAAGCAGAACATAAATACGACATGATTGATTCTGGTGATGCCCAATTGGTGGCCCAGGGGCATAAGGTCTATATGAAAGAATGTGCCAGCTGCCATGGAAAGTCCCTGAAGGGGCAAGCCAATTGGCAACAGCGCCAACCCGATGGCCTGTTGCTGGCACCGCCTCATGATGAAACCGGCCATACGTGGCATCACCCTGACGGGCACCTCTTTCGTTTGGTCAAAGATGGTGTCGGTGCCTTAATATCGCCAAATTATGTTTCTAGTATGACCCCATACAAAGACCGGTTGAGCGATCGCGATATTGCCGCCAGCATTGCTTATATCAAGTCCCGTTGGCCAAAAAAGATTCGCGAACGTCAGGGAAAAATAACCCAGAGCGCCATTGCCAACCAGTCTCAGTAAATTTGGTGGAGGCCAAAACTGAACAGCACTGGAGAGGATCTATGATCCCAATGAAAATCAAGTTTGTTACCATTTTTGTCTTGGCATGTGCCGCCACTGGGGCATTTTCCATGACCAGTGCTCTGGCCCATGGTCCCGGCGGTGATGTGCCGGCGGGCTCGGCTGAAGGCAGACATATGACGGGTCCCGGTATGATGGGGGGCTACGGTCAAAGTCAGCAACAGCAACAGCCCGGCTTTGGGCCCGGCAGGATGGGCGGTTATGGCTATCCCATGATGGGTGGTTATGGTCACCCCATGATGGGCAGCTATGGCCATCCGATGATGGGCAACTATGGCCATCCCGGCGTGATGGGTAATCGGCTCTATGGCAGTGGACGCCATGGGCTACGCGGTGGGAACTTAACCAAGGAAAAAGTTGCGGCTCATTTTAAGCGTCACCTTGAATGGCATGGCAACAAGCGCCTGAAGCTTGGTGCCATTAAAGAAACCAACAAGGATGTCTTTACGGTTGATATCGTGACCAAGGATAATTCTCTGGTGTCACGGTTTGAAATCAACCGCCATACCGGGGCCATGGGCCCGGTTGATTGATTTTATCCGCTTAATGCAGACATAAAAAAACGCCCCCGGAGCTTCCGGGGGCGTTTTAATTTGTAGGCGATAGGCCTTATTTTTTGCAGATGACCTGTTTGGCTTCCTGGCCAGCGCCGGGATAGACAAAGGTGCAGGTCATGCCAACCTTGATGGCCTTGCGTTTGGCCTTTTTGCCATTGATGGTGACCTTGGTCCGCGACCCAGACACCTTGGCTTTGACTTCCTTGCCCTTGTGCTTCAGGTAAATGCGCCGGTTGCCGCGTTTGGTCTTGGTGACCTTGCCGGTGTGCCGCGCCATTTTGACGACGGCAACCTTGGCTTTGCCGCGGAATTTCATCAGACCTTCAAGCTTGGCCAGAACAGCTTTCGGTGTTGCTGCCATGCCTTCAACGATCTTCTGGATTTCCTGGCCCGTGACCAGATTAACTTCGCGTTTGATTTTTGCCGCATCAGATAAGAACTTTGAATCCTTGGCCATGGCATTGAAAGCCGTGCGTAGAATCTTGATGCGATCTTTGGGCACACCAGGGGCCAGTGCAAAAGGACGACCCATAGCTTTGGCTGCAAAGAGCAGGTTGAAATGAGCCCGGGTTTCGGCTGTGCTGATGCCTGTTTTTTTGGCCCGTTCTTCGGTGATGAAATCATAGATCATGGGGATGCCCATTTTCTTCAATTCCGGATGCGGTACCAGCGACATTTGAACCAAGGGTTTGATATGGCCGTCGCTATAAAACCGGCCAGCGATATGTTTGAACGATGACCAGGACTGGCAGAGCCCTTCAGCTTCTTTGCGCTGAATGGCCATGTTGCCCGTGGTTGACGACGGATAGCCCTTGATGATCTGGAATTTGGTGCCCAGGGTGTTGTTAAACAGTGCGGGCTGGATTTCAGAATCGTTCGGACCAAAACCGGCCATCAAGATTGTTTTGCTGAAGGCTTCCTCGAAAGATTTGATGCCCGTGCGTGTGGCAACCACGCAAACGCCGGCTTCATTGGCCAGACTGCCAAGCCATTGCAGATTTTTGGCTTTAAAACGCGGTCCCTTGGTCCCCATAATTTGAACCAGGGCCAAATTGCGCTGCAAACCCGCGATAACGGTGCCGTCTTTGGGGGCAACATTAACAACAAAGTTGGCGGTAACGATGGAGCCAGCGCCGTCCTTGTTTTGAACCAGAAAACGGGGTGCGCCCGGAACAAAACGCCCGAAATGGCGGCTGATCATGCGAGCGTAGGTGTCATAGCCACCGCCGGGTGATGAGCCGATGATCATTTTGATACGCTTGCCCTTGTAAAAATCGGCGGCCTGTGCGCTCTGGGCTGGAAGCCCAAGGCCGACAACACTCGCCAGTGCGCCTGCCAAAACGCCAGACGAAATTGATTTAAACGAAATCATGATGAAACTCCCTGATTGCATGAATTGGATTTTTTTTGGTTATTGGGACGGAGCTTAACAGTGCTGGGGCAGGGATCAAGCCTTGTCTTGAACAGGTGTCTTGTCCGGGGTTTGGACACAAAAAAACGCCCCCGGGGTCCCCGAGGGCGTTTTAGAGGGCTGATAAGCCGATAGGTTACTTCTTGCAGATGACCTGCTTGGCTTCTGAACCGGCAGAAGGATAGACAAAGGTGCACGTCATGCCAACTTTGACGGCCTTGCGTTTGACCTTTTTGCCGTTAATCGTGACTTTGGTGCGTGAACCTGAGACCTTGGCTTTTACTTCTTTGCCCTTGTACATCAGGTAGATGCGACGGTTGCCTTTTTTGGTTTTGGTAACCTTGCCAGTGTGGCGTGCGAGCTCGACCTTAATGACTTTGACCTTGCCCTTGAACTTCATGAGACCATCAAGCTGGTCCAACAAGTTTTTAGGCGTTGCAGCCATTTTGGCAACGATCGCTTGAATCTCTGTGCCCGTGATCAGGTCCACGTCGCGCTTTTGCTTTTTGGCATCGGCGAGGAATTTGGAATCCTTGGCCATTGCTTCAAATGCGACACGCATGGTCTTGACGCGATCAGCCGGGACACCCGCTGCCATTGCAAAGGGACGGCCCATGGCCTTGGAGGCGAAGATCAAACGCAGGAAGCTGTTGACCTGATCAACGCTAAAGCCACCCTGGACCCGGTCTTTGGTTACGAAATCAAAGATCATCGGCACGCCCATTTTGGAGAGCTGTGCATTGGGCTTCAGAGACATCTGGACAACAGGGCGGATATTGCCATCGGTCAGGAATCGACCGGCCTGTGCCTGAAAAGAGGACCAGGACTGGCAGATGCCGTCCAGTTCACCGCGCTGAATAGCAAGATGCGCAGGCGGTGTAGAAGGATAGCCCTTGATCAGCTTGAATTTTGTGCCGAGCAGGTTGTTGAACAATGCGGGCTGCATTTCGGTGTCGTTGGGGCCAGTGCCGCCCATGACGAATTCGCGGTCAAAGGCTTCGGCAAAGCCGCCGACCTTAACACCGGTGCGTGTGGCAATGCCGCAAGCGCCGGCTTCATTGGCAAGACTGCCGAGCCAGTTGATTTCTTCGGCTTTAAAGCGAGGGCCTTTGGTGCCCATGATCTGAACCAGAGCAATGTTGCGCTGCAGGCCAGCAATAACGGTGCCGTCTTTGGGCAGGACATTGGAAACAAAGTTCATGGCAACGATTGAACCGGCACCATCCTTGTTCTGGACCAGAAAGCTGGGCTTGCCAGCAATGAATTTGCCGATGTGGCGGCTGATCAGACGGGCGTAGGTGTCATACCCACCGCCTGGGCCGGAGCCGACGATGATTTTGACGCGCTTGCCTTTGTAAAAATCAGCAGCCTGGGTGTCTTGGGCAGCAAGCCCAAGTCCGAAGGTGCCAACCAAGGCCGCACACAGTGCCTTGGATGTAATGGATTTGAATGAACGCATATTGAAACTCCCCTTATTGTTTTTACCTGATGAAAGATCACTGAAAATTATGTTCTGATTGGGGCGGATCATAGCAATGCTTTTTGGGGGATCAAGCCTTGATATGTTAACCAAGGAGGCGAATTAAGGCATAAAAAACGCCCCCGGAGCTCCCGGAGGCGTTTTTTATTTGTTGCTTGGTGGAAGCGGTTACTTTTTGCAGAGAACCTGCTTTGCTTCCTGGCCCGCACCGGGATAAACGAAGGTGCAGGTCATGCCAACTTTGATGGCCTTACGCTTGGCCTTTTTGTCATTAACCATAACCAGGGTGCGCGAACCCGACACCTTGGCTTTTACTTCTTTGCCTTTATGCATCAGGTAGATGCGACGGCCACCGCGCTTGGTCTTGGTGACCTTGCCCGTGTGGCGTGCCAGGCCGATTTTAACCTTTTGCTTTACGCCCTTGTAACGGGTGTAGTTGTCCATTTTAGCGATAATGGATTTTGGCGTTGCGGCCACTTCGGCAATCATCCCCTGGATTTCAGAACCAGAAACAAACACGACGTCGCGCTTTTGCTTTTTGGCATCGGCCATGAAGCCCTTATCTCGAGCAACAGCCTCGAAGGAAGCTCGCATCATTTTGACCACGTCTTTTGGAACTTTTGGGCCCAGCATATAGGGCCTGCCCATAACCTTTTGGGTCAGCATCAGTTTCCAGATGAGTTTGTGTTCTGGATTACTGACAAGATCCGTGATCAGGGGAACGTTTTTAAGCTCTGTCGGATGTGGCTTAAGCGCATTTTGGGCAAGGAACGTAAATTCCGTTTTCCATTTTGGATTACGCGCCGTCAGCGAGGAAAAGGATGACGTATAGCCCTGGACTTCGCCACGGCGCATGGCCAGTTCGGTGTTGGTAGAACCGGGGTAGCCGGTAATGATCCGAATTTTGGTGCCAAGCGTGTTGTTGGCAAGGGCTGGAAAGATTTCCGTATCATTGGGGCCAGAACCACCAAAGATCACTTCCTTGACCATGGCGTCTTGCAACGTGCGTATTTTGGTGTGTTGGTTGAACACAGCAAAAACACCGACCTCAGAATTAAGGCTGCCCAGCCAATTGATCTTTACCGGATCATATTGCGGGCCTTTCTGGCCAAAGATGGGAAGGAACGGGATGTTGCGCTGAACCCCACCGACAACCGTGCCATCTTGTTTGGCAACGTTGTAGATGAAGTTGGTTGCAACCACACTGCCAGCACCGGGCCGGTTTTTAACAAGAAACTTTGGGTTGCCGGGAACATGTTGGCCCCAGTGACGCGCAAGGGTGCGACTGTAGGTGTCATAACCACCCCCGGCACCAGACCCCACAATGATGGATACTTTTTTGCCCTTGAAATTTGGGGCGGCATCCGCAGACACAATTCCCAGTGCACCAATTGCCCCGATCAGGGCCAGTGCCGATAAACGAAAATACTTCATGAAATCTCCTGTGATTGATTGGTTTCGAAGAGAAGCTATGCAAACGTTAGCATGGCTTCTCGGCGGTGTGCTATTTCTTACAGGTAATTTCTTTGCCTTTATAAAAATCAGAAAATGAATTTGCATTCACCGGTGATTTGAAAAATGCGGTTCCAAACGCTGCAATGACAATGGATTTTGATAAATTTAACAACGCAAATAGGGTGCCCCCCGATTATGGTAAAAATAATTCAGAAAAAACCCCAAAAACGGGGGCTTTCCTTGCCCAAAAAAATGAATCGCAAAGCCGTTGTCGCCACCAACAATGCTGTGTTTGCAATTCGACCCCGCGCAAAATCACGCAAAGAAGACATTTTTCGAATTTCTTCCCTTGGCCTCGATTGGGATATCGGTGCAATGGTCTATGGGCCTAAAAAGGGTGCGATTACCCGTGGGGCCGATGGCAAGAAAGCGGGTTTTTTCCTCCTTCATGGGGGTAACAGCGATTACAAGGCAGTGGAACCGCTGGCCCAGGTGTTGGCAGAACGCTTTGGCTACAAGGTTGTTTCCATGACCTTTCCGGGCAGGCTTTATTTCCCCGCAAAAAACCGGAACTGGCCGGGCGATACGATTAATGAAGATGGCACGGCGCGCATGCCCATCTGGAAACGCGGTGAGGTCATTACGCCAGATCAATACAAATTGGTCCGGGAATATTCTCTGGCGGATCGGTATGGCGTGCGCACCTTGGCCCGGGCGAAACCAGGAACCCTGTTTCACGCGCGGATGGCCGCGTGGCCGGTGGCTTTTGATGATGCCATGATAGAGGCGTGCCGGCGTCATTTCCCACAAGATGACTATTCGGTCTATGCCCATGGTCATTCAACCGGCGGCGCTTTTACGGCGATCTTAAGCCAGCGGTTGCCAAATATGGTTGGCCATACAGAGGTCGAAACCGCACCCATTGGCACCATTAATCAGCGCAAGCATGGCTGGTCCGGGTCTCTTGGCAAAATCAAGGGCCATGATAAGGGTGCGGAAATCAGTAAGGGCGGCACGGCAGGGTTGGCGGACCCTTTCACGGACCTTTATCTCCGAACCTGGCGGGATCGTGCCCGATATAGCGGACCCGAAGCCTTGGGCAAAGAGGGCCCCGGCGCTTTGATGCGTCTGCCATCGTTAATGGAGAAAATTCTGGATGGTTGGAAAACCGAACGGCTTGCGCCTCAGTTCAAGGCCGAATTTCTGATAACCCACAACATTGTGCCATCCCTGACCAAAGCCGCCCGGGCAGCGGCCCGGCGACTGGGCTATGCCCCGGCCCAAACCCGAGCTTTGGTTGAACGCTATCTTGATTATGGGCGGTATCTCACCGGTTCTGATGTGAAGCCCGTGCCGCCATCGCTGTTCGTCAATTCATGTTACAGCCGTGATAATTCCGAAGAAGCGTTCAGGGAAGTGATCTTGCCCATGTTGGCTGAATTGCGTCCCGCGCCCAAGACACATCTCATTATGCTGGATGCTTCCAAACATATTTATATGGAACCAGATGGCGATGACTTGCCCCTTGGCATGGCCCCGGTGGCAGCATCGCTTTTTAATGATGCGGTTCGCGGTGGATTTTTCCTCGATAAATCAAAGCGTTAAATCATAAACCCAGACTTTTGTCGGTCGGTCTGTGCCGACATACATACATTTCAATTTTTTTTACCTTGACTTGGTTAGGTATCTAACGGTATTTAGTTAGTTAGCTTACTAATACTCGTTGCCGGTCACGGTAACTAGGCAAGATTTAAAAATGAAACTGACAGGAAATGGAGACCACGATGGCTGATAATGCCCCCCAATTTATAGATTATTCCGGTTCGCAGCAAAATGGCGAGCATACCCATGGTGATCATTCTCTCGATTTGTGGGAGCCAATGATCATCCCCCGCGCACAGGTGGAATCAGAAATTGACCGCTTGGCATCTATTCCCACGCCAAATAACGGCGTGCGGCGTTCGCGCATGGTTCATCCGCGTTCGGTTGACGAAAAGGCCCATAGCTGGGCACCAGGCATTGATGTCAGCCTTGATGTCATGTTGCCGGGAGAGCGTACAAAGGCCGTGCGTCAAAATTCTGGCGTCGTGAATTTCTGTATCAGGGGCAGTGGTTCCATGGTCCAGAATGGCAAAGAGACCACGTTCAGCCAGTATGATGTTGTCACCACGCCATCCATGTGGGTCCATGAATACGTCAATGACACCAGTGAAATTCAGGTACGGTTGCGCTATTCAAACGGTGCCTTGCTGGAACGCCTTAACATTCATTACATTGATGAAAATCCCCCGGCCCATGGTGCCATCAGCGACGACTTGACGGCAACGGCGGAAGAAATTTCCGGCGATCATGCTTCCCGGTATGGTGCGTTTAAAATGACGGATGAAGGTGCCTGGTTGATGCCCTATGAAGGGTTGGTCAATCCGCCAGTGGCAAAAATTGTTTCCCATCACTGGCCTTGGGAAAAGGTCAAGGCAGAGCTTGATAAATATGCCGAAGGCTTAGGACAGGATTACGAAGGACGCAGGTTGTATCTGCTTTATGATCCCGTCACCGGTCGTGCCAATGGCACCACCCAGAATTTCTTCGCCACCATCACCCATCGCCCTGCGGGCATCAGTGATCGTCCCCATCGCCATGCATCGGCAGCCATGAATTATTATTTCAGTGGCTCAGGTCATTCGGTGGTTGAAGGCAAAGAATATTCCTGGGAAGACGGAGACTTCATGTTCTCAGCCCCCGGTTGGGCCACCCATGCGCATACGGCCGATGTTGGCCCTGTGTATGAACTGACCATTCAGGATATGCCCATGTGTATCAACAATGATTGCCTTTTGTGGCAGGAAGATATGAATGGTCCCATTTCTCTTCTTGGCTCCCATGATGGTTTCCAGACCAATCGTGAGGGATTAGCCAAAGCGAGCTGACGGTCTGAGTATGTAGGCCGTTCAGGAGGGCGAGGACATTATGGTCTCCGCCGGTTCTTGCCCTCCGACCTTCGGGCCCGGGTTTGATCATCACTATGATCTAACCCGGGCCCTTCTTCTTATCTGGCTTCTTTGCTTGGAGCCCGGGCAAGACTGTGAGTATGATTTCCCCTGATAAAGCGATGTCTATGACAGGGGGGAAAATCATGAGCGCAACAGAACCATCACCGGAAACGGCCGAATGTCGTTTGAGTGCATCTTTGGCTTTGCTGAGAATTTCGCTTGGGCTGTTTTTATTGGTCTGGGCCGTTATGAAATTTGTTTTGCCTAAGGGCACCATCAACATCTTCAAAAAATTCTATGGCCTGAACATTGATGTTGATCTGTCACTGTGGATCGGGATTGCACAATGCGTGCTGGCAGTGGCGATCATTGTCGGGTTCGCCCGGTTTTGGAGCTACGGCGCAGGGCTTTTGGTTCATGCGGTTTCAAGCCTTTCCAGTTGGAAAGAAGTTCTGGACCCATGGGGGATGTACCTGAATACCCAGCCAAAGATGCTGTTTTGGGCCGGGGTGCCGGTTTTGGCCGCATTTGTGTTGTTGTGGCTGGTGCGCGAAAGAGACTTATGGTCGCTGGACCATTGGCTCGGTCGTTCCACATAACAAATATGGCATAACGCAAGAGCCTATATCTGGCTTTGATGAAGACGAAGCCCCGGCTGGCCTGTATGTCTGGCCTACACATTGACGGGGCCCATGTTTTGTAAGAAAATGTGGGATTAAATATCCGTATATAAAAGGGTACTCATATGTCTTCTGTAATTTCCCCCAGCATCAAAGATTTCGTCGGCGCACCTTTGCCTGAAGGTGTACAGGTTTCCGAAATCAAACCCTCTATTGGGGTCCATATTACGGGCTATGAGTTTGATGGTGTTGCGGTCGCTGATGATTTCCGGACGGCTATGCGCGATCAATTGCACAATCGGGGCCTGTTGTTGTTTGAGCCTGGTACCATGACAGCGGAAAATTTCACTACATTTGCAGGCTGCCTTGGCGAATTTTTTAGCTATGACGGACCGCATACGCCCCGCGCTGAAGAAAATGCCGATGCGACGGTGATCAACGCGGAAAAAGATGACTACCTGCGCAACCATGTCTGGCACGCCGATGGTGGGTTTCGCATTGATGCCCCAGCTTTTACGGCCCTGTATGGCATGGAGATACCAGCATCCGGTGGTGACACCATGTTTTCAAGCGGTGCCTATGTCTATGAACAACTTGACCCGCTGTTTGCGCAATATCTTGATTCTCTCTCTGTGATCCAGTCCCCCGATGCAACCGGCCACATCACCGACCGCTATCTCGATAAGGAGGCGGCCGCCCAAGCCCGCTTGCGCATGCCGCCCTTTGAAATGCCCCTGATCCGCGAGCACCCGGTGACGGGCCGCAAATGGGTTGCGGTGAACGAATCTTATGTTTGCTATATCAAGGGTGTTGATCGGGTGCACAGCCAGAATATCCTTGGCATTTTGTTCGACATGATCAAATCACCAGAAGCGACCTGCCGGATTGAATGGAAGCAAGGTGCGCTGGCGGTCTGGGATAACCGGGTTGTACAGCACCGGGCGATCAAGGATTACACGGGCACTGCGAAGCGCCGTCTCTATCGCTGCACGATGACAGCTTAGGGAAACCCCGCTCCAGTTTTTCGATGACCCTCATGACCCCATGACCGGTGGCCGTACCCGCCGTTTAAGATCAGTACCGATTAGATAAAGGCATCCCATGAACGACCAAAAAGTTAATCACGCCCCGCTTGATATGCGCGAACATCTTGAACGCCTTGAGGCCAAGGGTCTGCTGACGCGCATTGATGAACCGGTGAATAAGGATACCCAACTCCATCCCTTGGTGCGCTGGCAATTTGTTGGCGGTTTGGCAGAAACCGAGCGCCGCGCCTTTATGTTTACCAATGTATTTGGTGCCGATGGGCGCAAATTTGAAACCCCGGTTGTGGTTGGTGTATTTGCAGCAAATCCGGAAATTTATGCCGTCGGCATGGGGGCGTCTGTTGAAAATATCGGCGATGTCTGGAATCGCGGGATTGCGGTGCCGATAGAACCGGTGCAGGTCGATAATCCGCCCTGCCAGGAAGTTGTCATCAAGGGCGAGGATTTGCGCAAACCCGGCGGCGGGCTGGCATCATTGCCCATCCCAATCTCAAGCCCCGGATTCGATTCTGCCCCGTATCTGACAGCAACGCTTTGCGTGACCAAGGACCCGGAAAATGGCATCCGTAATATGGGCACTTATCGCGCAGGTCTCAAAGCGACAGACCGATTGGCGGTACGCATGGCCACGCGATTGACCGGTGCAGGCGGCTATGCCCATTGGCTGAAATACAAGCAACGCGGCGAACCCATGCCCATTGCCATCGTCCTTGGGGCGGCACCGATCATCCAATATACCGGTCCTCAGAAGCTTGCCATCGACAGCGATGAAATGGCGGTGGCTGGCGGGCTTGCGGGTGCACCCATGCGCGTCACCAAGGCATTGACCGTCGATCTTGAAATTCCGGCAGATGCAGAAATTGTCGTCGAGGGCCTGATTGATACCGATGTTGTCGAGCCAGAAGGCCCGTTCGGCGAGAGCCACGGTCATATTGCGTTGGAAGAATTTAACATGTCGATGCAGGTGACCGCGATCACTACGCGGAAAAACCCGATTTTGCCATCAATCGTCAGCCAGGTGACGCCGAGTGAGTCGAGCGTCATTAAAAAGGTCGCCTATGAACCCTTGTTCCTGCACCATCTGAAAGTGGCGATGGGGGTGAAGCATCTTACCGGTGTTGTGATGCACGAACCCTTGTCGAACCTGCGGCCGATCATTTTCTTGCAGTTCGAAACAGACACACCGCAGACAGAGATTTGGCGTGCCATGGAAGGGGCGGCGACCCTTCAGGCCCAATGCGGCAAGATCGTTATTGCCGTGACCGATGATGTTGATCCCCATAATGCCGATGCGGTCTTTTGGTCAATGGCCTATCGGTCCAATCCCATCAAGGATGTTTTGATCAAACCCTACCGTCCGCGAACCCATGGGCCAAAACAGGAAGATACGTCCAATTCAACCATGCTTATCGATGCCACGTCCAAAAGCCCGATGCCGCCGCTGGCATTGCCGGCGAAGGAATTCATGGAAGACGCCAAGGCCCTTTGGGAAAAGATCGGGCTGCCAACGTTAAGCCCGCAATCGCCATGGCATGGTGTGCATCTAGGCGATTGGGGCGACAGTTGGGAGCAATTTGCTCAGGCCGCCATCAAAGGCGAGTGGGAGCGTAATGGCCAAATTTCCCATCAACGCCGACGTTCATCGGATGATGTCCATCCGGAAACACCGGTGCGGCGGGTGGAAAAGGATATTTAGGCGCGCCCGCCGACACGCTGCGGCACCCATGCCTGGAATACCTGTGGGAGAGACATGTGAGCGATGATGCATTAGCACAAATTCGGACTCAAATTCGCGCCCTTTGTGCAAAATTTCCCGGTGAATACTGGCGCACCCACGATCAAAATCGGACCTATCCACGTGAATTCGTTGATGCCTTGACCGAAGGCGGTTGGCTTGCCTGTTTAATTCCCGAAGCTTATGGCGGTAGCGGTCTTGGGATTACCGAAGCGGCAGCCATTCTTGGCGAAATTCATAAGTCCGGCTGCAACGGTGCGGCGGCGCATGCCCAGATTTACACCATGGGCACCGTGTTGCGTCACGGCAGTGACCAGCAGAAAAAAGAAATCTTGCCCGAAATCGCCGCCGGTCGTTTGCGTCTGCAGGCCTTTGGCGTCAGTGAGCCGGAAAGCGGCAGCGATACCCTTTCTTTAACCACCGCCGCCAGACGCGATGGGGATGATTACATCATTGATGGATCAAAGGTATGGACATCACGGGCTGAACATTCGGATCTGATGTTACTTTTGGTCCGCACCACACCAAAAGAAGACGTCAAACGCCGCACTGATGGCCTTTCGGTGTTTCTGGTGGATATGAAACAGGCAAAAAACAACGGGATGGAAATCAGGCCCATTCGCACCATGATCAACCATGCAACGTGCGAAGTTTTCTTTGATGGATTGCGGGTGCCAGTATCGGCATTGGTGGGCGAGGAAGGTGGTGGGTTTCGCTACATTCTGGATGGCATGAATGCCGAGCGTATACTTATCGGTGCGGAATGTGTGGGCGATGGGTATTGGTTTACCAATCAATCCACGCAATACGCCCGGGAACGCAAGGTCTTTGATCGCCCGATCGGCCAAAATCAGGGCATCCAGTTTCCCATTGCCAAGGCTTACGCCGACATTTGTGCAGCAGAATTAATGGTGGAAAAAGCGGCCTTGTTGTTTGATGCGGGCGAGACTTGCGCACGTGAGGCCAATATGGCGAAGCTGTTGGCATCAGAGGCATCATGGGCGGCGGCTGACACGTGCATGCAAACCTTCGGGGGCTATGGGTTTGCCGAAGAATATGATGTGGAGCGAAAATTCAGGGAAGCACGGCTTTATCGCACGGCACCAATATCGAGCAATATGATATTGGCCTATATCGCCGAACATGTGCTCGACCTGCCAAGATCTTATTAAAATCTGCTATTCGAAAAATGCGCCTTCAATGATTTGGGGTTTGGTTGCCCCTGATTTTTGGGCGCGGCCGGGCACCGGTTCGCCGTTTGGTGAAATACGTTCGCCTGAGTGTATGGTGGCTTTCCCTGCCCCCATTCGAAGCAGCACCAAGGGTACATCCTTTGATGGGTTGGAAAAGCCGTAAAAACATCCCTTGGGTAAAATGATGCTCTGGTTTTTACCAACGACAGGCAAGGGACCATCCAGGGTTAAAAACTGAGCCTCGCCATCAAGCACAATAAAAATATGGTCTTCTTCTAAATGGGCGTGCATATCATTTTCGCCAATTCCGGGGGCATAGCAATGAACCCGCATGGTCATATGTTCGGTTTCGCCCAGCAATATTTTGTGATGTCCTTCGCTCACCAGTGGGATGCGAATATCTGCAATTTCGGGTTTGATTGCCTGGCATTCTTCAAGGCTCAAAACTGTGTCAGCGCTCATAAAATCCTCCCGGATCCGTGTTGGATATTGGTCGGGGTTCCTACCCGTTTTGTCAAGTTTACCCCGCTTTGACCTTCTTGCAATGCGCCTTAAGTGCGTGCCCCTTGCTGGACTCTCCCTTTGGGGCGGGATTATGATGATTTAGCTAAAATAAAAAGCAGTAAACAGGGGGCATCCGAAATGTCAGGTTCAATCGCCGCAATTGATGCAGATGGTCATATTCTTGAACAACAAGATGAGATCAGAAAATATCTGGATGGCCCTTCAAAGGGCAGGACAACCAATTTATGGCCCGGTGGCCAGCCTTGGGATAATGACCTAAGCGGGGATGTTGTCGCACCGTGTGGGTATAAACGAGCCATGGATTCAAAGGCCCAGCGCGAGGTATGGAGCAACATTTTAGATGATCATAACATCGAAATGGCGGTTTTGTTTCCGACCGGTTCCGGCAATGTTGCCAAAAATCAGGAACCCGGATTTGCCAAGGATGTGTGCCGTGCGGTGAACCGTCATTTTTCCAATGACTACATGACAGACCGCTTGTTCCCCCTTGGGGTGCTGCCCATGTGTGATCCCCAAGCGGCAGCGGCAGAAGTTGAATATGCAAGCTTGGAGCTGGGATTGAAGGGGTTTGAAGTGGTGACCGATGGCCTACCTTTTGGTCTTGGCGATCCATTTTTTGACCCGATCCATGAAGTGGCTGAAAAATGTGGGGTCACCATTGGGGTTCATGGAACCCGCCATTGGGCCCATGAATGGGGTGCGGGTAAGTTGAAAACCTTTTCCGAAGTCCATGCCTATGGGTTCACAGCCGGGATCATGCTGCATTTTACATCCGTGTTGTGTCAGGGCCTGACCGTCCGGTTCCCGAAGCTTAAAATGGGATTTTTGGAAGTTGGCGCCACTTGGCTGCCGTATTATCTGGACCGGTTAGACGAACATTGGGAAAAGCGGATGAAAGTGGATATGCCGCTGCTCAAGAAAAAACCATCGGAGATTTTCCGCGATTCATTATTGAAGGTTTCAATTGAGGGCAAGGAATCGATGCTTTCAGAAACCATCGATATTGTTGGTGCCGATCGTTTGGTCTATGCCACCGACATGCCCCATTGGGATGGCGAATTTCCAGAAAACCTGGAAGAAATTCGTGCAACCAACAGCTTGACCGATGCCCAGAAGCAGGCCCTTTTGTATGACAATACAAAGGAACTCTTTAGCCTGTAGGCATTAAAGGTTTGAACACTAAAAAAACGGGAGAGAAATATGGCCGATGTCGCACCATCAGAAGCAAGCGTTCCCGGGGAGGAAGAAGCCCACAAGGATGCAGAAAATCGCATCCAGAGCTTTAAATACACAAAACCCGAAGACTTTGAAGCCACCAAGGGGATCATCCGGCTTTGCCATTCGGATATTCTTCAAGGCCTTGTTCAGGTCATCAAGTCCGGGGGTGAAAACAACCTGCATTTTCACGAAGGCATGGACACCTACTGGATGGTGTTGAAGGGACGGGCCGCGTTTTACGGTCCCGGCGATACCTTGATCGCCGAATACGGTCCAATGGAGGGATTGATGATGCCCCGTGAGGCGCGCTACTGGTTTGCCAAGGCGTCCGATGATGAAGATTTGGAATTGCTTCAGATCATTTGTTACGAAGACAACATCAACAACACCAAGCGCATCAACACATCAAAACGGAAAATTCCCGCAGGCGCCACACCATGGTTCGACGCCACCGAAGACAACGCCATTCTTGACCGCTCCAAGCGGGCAGATATCAACGATCGATGAGGACGCCATGTCAGATGCAGAATTAAAATTTTCTGATGAAGAAGAAGCGATGCATGCCGAAGCTGAGGCTAACATCCAGAATTTTAAATACGCAAAACCCGAAAGCCTTGGCGATGCCAACAAGGGGCTGGTCAAACTTTGCGGATCAGACATCCTGAAGGGGATTGTTCAGATCATCGAAGATGGCGGCGAAAACAACCTGCATTTTCACGAAGGCATGGACAGCTTCTGGATGGTGTTGAAGGGCAGTGTTGCTTTTTATGGCCCCGAAGACGAACTAATCGGCGAATACGGCCCAATGGAGGGGTTGTTGATGCCCCGTGGTGCCAGATACTGGTTCGCCAAAACGTCCGATGATGGGGATGATCTGGAATTGCTTCAGGTCGCAAGCTACGACGAAGATACCCGCTCAGCCCGCAGAATTTCTGTCGCGGGTGGCAAAACCGGCACCAACCGGAACCAATGGTTCGATGGGCAAAAAGGCAATAAGCCCATAGACAAGACTGAGGCTTAAACCCGCGTGGCAAACCACGGGCAAGGCGATGGCTTTACAGCGGCCATCGCTGCCATTGATGGGGTCAATGAACAAGACCCCAAATTGGAATCAACGCCAAACGGCGAAATCCCCGCTGCCCTTTTATACGGCCAGCGGATGAGCCGCTGGTTGTTGCAATTGGCACCCGATGCATCTGTGCCTTTGCGCCTTGCCGTGCGGGCCCAGCATGTCGGGCGCTGGAAAATTCCCCGGTCTGATTACCCAAAAGGCAGAGACGGCTATCTTCAATGGCGGATCGACCAAATGGCGGCCCACGCTGAAACCGCAGGGGCGATATTGCTGGCGGTCGGGTTTGAAGCCCCTGTTATTTCCAAGGTTCAGGATTTATTGCAAAAGAAATCTCTGAAGCGTGACCCAGAAGCCCAAGCCCTGGAAGATGCAGCCTGTCTGGTGTTTCTGGAAACTGAATTTGATGCCTTTTCCGAACGCTATGACGATGACAAGGTTGTGGATATTTTGCAAAAAACATGGGCGAAAATGTCGGAAAATGGCCACGATCAGGCCGGCGCATTGGTCGCGCGCCTGTCTGAGAGAGGGCAGCAATTGGTTGAGCGTGCACTTTCCCCCCGGGGGGATAAAGCATAAAATTTTATCAATTGATGGCACTTGGCCCTCCAATGACATCTTTTGTTAAGTGATCGTTGATGAATTTTTGGCATATATGGTTCATTGATTAATGCGCAGCCAAAATCAATGCGTGAGTAGAGGGTTCATTCGGTGTCAATGATTTGTGAAGATAGGCTTACGACGGGCCGTGAGCGTCGCCGCCAAGTTCGCAATGCAATCAACCTTGATGGCCGGGTGAGCGTTTCAGGACGGTCTGTATCCTGCAAAATTCATAATATATCCAAGGGTGGTGCGTTGATTGATGCAATCGCTGCGTTTCGCATTGACGATAAAATAAATTTCGAAATTCCAGAATATGGTGCCCTTACGGCGCGCGTTGTCGGGGTTACCTCGACGTCCATCGCCATGACCTTTGAAGATCACGATGAAGCATCCCTGGACACCTTCATTTCTGCGCGTCTTGAAATGCTCAAGGCGTCAATGACCGTCTGACAAACAGGCAGCTCCAGCCCGCATTAGTCCCCTTAAAACCTGCCCCTCCCTGTCAGTCAAATTGACTTTGTCATCCTTCGCCGCCATCATAAGTGCAACCAGATATAAATCTGGATCATAAAGCCGTGGGAGGCAACATCATGACCAACACAGGTAAGTTATTCGCGTGCGCAAGCGTTGCGTTTGCAGCAACATTGGCCCTGCCGGGACAGGCGACGGCCGATGCCGTTTCCGATGTCTTGAAGGGCAAAAAAGTTTCCATGTATATCAGTTCGGGCGCGGGCGGCACCAATGATGCCTATGCCCGTATTGTTGCCCATCATCTGGGCAAACATCTGCCGGGGAACCCCCGGATTTTGCCGCGCAATCTGCCGGGCGCCAGTGGCCTCAGGGCGGCCAAGTTCCTGTATAATGTCGCGGCCAAGGATGGCACGATCATGGGTGTGGTGCAGCGTTCCGTTGCGGTGCAGCCGATCCTCGGCATCAAGGCAGCGAACTATGATTCGTCCAAGTTCAACTGGGTGGGCAGCACCAATTCCGAAGTTTCCGCCGGCATTGTCTGGCACACATCTGCCGTTCAGTCTTTTGATCAAACCTTCAAGCAGACCCTGATCGTTGGGTCGTCGGGTATAGCATCGGATACCGGGGCTTTCCCAAGGGTGCTTAATTTCTTCCTCGGCACCAAATTCAAAATTATTCATGGCTACAAAAGTGGGTCCGATATTTCCCTGGCGCTGGAGCGCAAGGAAGTTCATGGCCGGCTGGGTTGGTCGTGGTCGTCCATCAAGAGCCGTGCCGCCAAGCAGCTTAAAAGTGGCAAGTTCAAGGTGATTGTCCAGATGGGCCTGAACAAGGCCCCGGATCTTGACGCGCCGCTGGCCCTTGATTTTGCCAAGACCCCTCAGGACCGCAAGGCCATGGAGGTGATCTTTGCCGCGACCACAATCGGTTGGCCGTCGCTGTTGCCCCCAGGTGTGCCGGCCAACATGGTCAAGGCCTATCGCACCGCATACCGGGCAACCATGAAGGACCCGGGTTTCCTGAAAAGCACCAAAAAGCGCCGTCTTCCGGTCAACCCGGTCTTTGGCGTGGAAATCCACAAAATTCTTGATCGGATCAAGGCTTTCCCCGCTGCCGATATCGCTCTGGCCCAGAAAGCCTATAATTCTGGAATGGGCAATGCGACGAAGGTCAGGCTGATCAAGGTCAGTGGCAAGATTTCGAAGGTCAACAAAAAGGGCTCGAAACTGACGCTGGCTTCCAGTGGCAAGAAGGTCAAGGGCCGGGTGTCACGACGCTCCAAGATCAAGATTGCTGGCAAAAAATCGAAGCGTAAAGCGCTTAAGGTTGGCATGAATTGCTCTATGTCGTTGGTGGCCAGTGGCGCAGTCGTTCACAAAATGTCTTGTAAGTAACCATCATAGCGGGGCGGGCGGAAACGCTCGCCCCGTATTCTTTAGGGAGGATGCTTATGCTAACCATTGATACCGATTCCCATCTCAGGGATGAATATGTTTGGGATGAAATTTATGATCTCAAAGGTGAATTTGCCGACAAAAAGCCAAAGAAAATATCGACCGGCAAATATCCCATCGACAACAAATTTGAATATTCCTTCTTCCCTTGGACGAAAAAGGAAGAGAAATCTTACAACCACCACTGGATTTATCATCCCGATGATAATTTCATGGATGGTGAAATGGCTGAGCGTCAAATTGGCGGGTACGACATGGATGTCCGGCTCAAGCACAATGACATCGCCCAGGTCCAGTACCAGATGATCTTTCCCACCAACATCACCGCCCCCGCCACGGCACCCGGTCCCTTGGGTGCCGCATTGGCACGATGTTACAACGACTGGGTCAAGAAACTGGTTGCAGGCAAGGAAGATCGGCTATGGCCGGTTGGGATCATGCCTGCGGGTCATCCCGAAGCCATGGCCGCAGAAGCCGAATACTGCGTCAATGTTTTGGGCTTTAAGGCTTTGCACATGGCGTGCTTCACCGAAGAACACACGGTTGATGATGAATGCTATCACAACTTCTATGCCACCGTGGAAAAGCTGGGCGTGCCGTTGTTTGCCCATCCCAATTCACGCGGTCCATCCCAGAGCAAGTTCAGCACCTTTACTCAAATTCATGCGTTGGGCCGTCCGTTCAACAGCTGCATGGTTTTGATGGGCATGGTGCTGGGGGGGATTTTCGACAAATTCCCGAAGCTCCAGGTGGTGTTCTTTGAATGCACGGCGGAATGGCCGCTGTATTGGATGCATCGCATGGATGATGATCACAAATTTACCGACAGGCCTATCTTCAGAGACCATGGCATGGGGCAAATAGAGCACCTGCCGTCTTACTATATGAAGAAAAACTGCTGGTATTCGTGTGAATCCGATGAAGGACCCATGACCCAGACGATTGAGGAAATTGGTGCGGATCGCATTTTGTTTGCATCCGATTATCCTCATTTTGACAGTGAATATCCCAACACCGTGCCTGATATTATGGCGAACACGGGCATTTCGGATAAGCACAAGGAAATGATTTTTGGCAAAAATGCAGAAGTTCTTCTGAACCTCTAGCTGAAGCCGGATTTAAAAAACGGGCATCACATCGGTGCCCGTTTTTTTGTGTTTTGTGAATTGCCCCATGGGCATTACATTTCATAATAATCAATTATAAAAATCAGGGAGGGGCCTTATGACAGAAGAAATCACACTCACCGTTGAAGGCGAGGAAATCAAAGCGATCTTTGCAACACCGGAAGGCGAAGGCCCATTTCCAGGCATTGTGCTGACCTATCATAAGGGGGGGATGGATCCTTTCACCCATTGGCTGGCCGATGATCTTGCCAGAGCGGGCTTCGTGACCGTTTGCCCGGATCATTTCCACTGGTTGCCCGAAGGGGTCAGCACCGATGACCGCAAGGATCATCTCTTTGACACGCGGATCGCGGCTGATCTTGCCGTATCGCGGGGGTATCTTGAATGTCTGGACAGTGTGAATGGCGATAGCATCGGCATCGTTGGCCATTGCATGGGGGGGCGGAATGCCTTTTTAGGCATTGGCGTTGATCCCCATTATCAGGCCGCCTGCATTTGGTATTCCGGTGGCATGTTCCGGGCCCAGGGCGGCGACGGCCCCAGCCCGTTTGACCGGTTGGAGAATGTCACCTGTCCGGTGATGGGATTCTTTGGCAACAATGATAAAAATCCATCGCCCGATGATGTGAGCAAATTTGATGCGGCCCTGACGGCGGCCGGTGCCGAACATGAATTTCACCAATATGATAATACAGGCCATGGCTTTATGGACCCCGACCATGACGGGGCTTACGTGGAATCATCGGCCAAGGATTCGTGGGGCCGGGCGCTTAAATTCCTGACGGAAAAACTGGCTTAAAAGGCGTCTTCCATCCCGGCCGCACGAAGGATGGCATTGGCATCAAAGCTTGTGGTGATCGGGCCAGAAAAAGTGAAGCGTTGGTTCAGGTGGGGGGAAAACCAGATTTCCGTATTTTCCCGTTCATCTGCATCAATGCGATAACATCCGGCTCTGATCAGTCTTTCCCGCAATGCGGTGTCGATTTGTCCCATTTTGATCTGTCCTGTGATGGTCCAGTTCTAATGTGAACGCCTGTTGGGCCATTATTCCATGCCTGTGGCTACGGTCAATGTTCATCAATGTTTGCTCAACTTGACAATGGTCAGGTGAACGCCGAATATCTGCGCAAATTATAAAAAATTCAGGGAGTAGCCCACGTGTTCCGGTCACCTGCACCGATTTTTAATGCCGCCAGTATTGCCATTGTTGGTGCCTCTGACAGAGCCAAATGGCCCAGCACAATTTGGTCCAATCTAAAAGATTTTGGGTATTCCGGGACGGTCTATCCCATCAATCCCCGCCGCGAAGAAGTGTTTGGGGTGCCGTGCTATCCCGATTTTGCATCCCTGCCTGAACCGGTAGAGCTGGGGCTTGTCATTGTGCCGGCAAAGGCCGTCCAGGGCGTGTTGGAAGATGGGGTTAAAAACGGCCTGAAGGCGGCCGGGGTTTATGCCGGACACATCGGCGAAGGGGTTGACCCAGAAGTGATTGCCCGGGGCGATGCGCTTCAGGCCCTGTGTGATGAAACCGGATTGTTGGTCGGTGGCCCCAATTGCATGGGTGGTATTGGCTACCGGGAAAAAAGCTTTCTCTATCCCAATGCAGGATTATGCCATGCGGCACCGGGATCGGTGGGGGCCGTTTTTCAATCCGGTGGCACCATGCAGTTCTGGGTTTCCACGGCCCTGTCACGGGGCATGCGTTTTTCATACGCGGTATCCACGGGCAATGAGCTGGGCCTTGATCTGGCCGATTACATCAATTTTTTCGTCGATGACCCAGAAACCAAAAGCATCGTTTTGTTCATCGAAGGCATTCGCCGCGTAGACGTATTTAAAGAAGCCTGTGCCCGGGCACTGGCTGCTAATAAACCTATTCTTGCCATCAAGACTGGCCGGACCCAGCGTTCCCGCGATGCGGCACGCTCCCATACCGGGGCTATTGGCGGGGACTGGGCCGGGTTTGAAGCCTTGTGTGAACGCTATGGCATCATCAATTGTGAAAGCCTTGATGATATGATCGAAATGGCCTTGGTCTTCCAACAAGACCGCCTGCCCAAAGGACCGAATATCGGTTTTGTCACTACATCGGGTGGGACGGTGGATTTGCTTTATGATTATGCCGAAGCCGAAGGCGCGGCCATGCCGGCCTATGGGCCAGAAACCGTAGAAGGCATTCGTCCACACATTCCGGCTGAAATGACGCCAAAAAATCCACTCGATTGTGGCATCCCGGCGGGCAGTCAGACGCTGGCTGATATCTGTGAGGTGGTACTGAAAGACAAATCTGTGGACATGCTGGCTTTGGCCGCCCAAATATCGCCGGGACGCACCGATATCGGTGCAGCCGCCCCCATCAAGGCGTTGCTGGACAAAACCGATATGCCGATTGTTGGCTTTGGCCGCATGCGCTATCCCATGGATGAAAGCGGCGTTGAATTTCAGGACCAAATGGGCATCCCGTATATTCAGGGGTTGGTTGAAACCTTGCGTTCATTAAATGCACTGGCCTTTTATGGTGCGAGGGCGGGCGACGCAGTCGATCTGCCCGAACCGCCAAAGGGTCTGGCTGAAAATCTTGAAGGCACAGCATTTGATGCATTGCTGGAATCTAATAACATTACCTTGCCCAAAAGCGCCTTGGTAAAAGATGCCGAAGCGGCAGTTAAGGCCGCCAAGCAAATCGGGTTCCCGGTGGTTTTAAAAGTGGTGGCCCCGGCGTTCTCCCACAAGACCGAAGTGGGCGGCGTGCTGGTTGGGCTGGACACAGAAAATGCGGTTGAAGAGGGGGTAGAGACCCTTGCCACGCGCATACACGCTGTCGATGCCAATGCCGAAATAACCGGCTATCTGGTTCAGGAAATGGTTTCCGGCGTTGAAATGATCATGGGGTGCCGTGAAGATCCGCTTTATGGCCCGGTGATTTTATTGGGCACCGGCGGCATTTTGGTGGAATTGATGAATGATGCGGTCATGCGTTTGCTGCCCGTTACCAAAGACAATGTGCGTGCCATGATCGATGAACTAAAAGGCAAGAAATTGCTGGAAGGGTTCCGGGGTGCCGCCCCTGCAGACATGGATGCGCTGGTTTCTGCCGTGGTTGGTCTGGGCCAGGTTTATCTGGATCATCGCCATGTGCTGGCCGATCTTGAGGTCAACCCGTTGATCGTGCGCCCCGAAGGGCGCGGTGTTGCTGCAGTGGATGTCAGGCCTGTTTTGCATGAAGACTAGAAAGGATTCTTGAATGAGTTTCGAGCTGCCCGAAGAATTAAAAATGTTGCAAGCGCAACTGCGCCGTTATGTCGATGCGGAAATGATCCCGGTCGAGCTTGAAACCTGTGACGTTGTGACGCTAAAGCCCGAATTTAAGGCAAAATTTGCAGAGGACGCAAAGAAGCTTGGGCTTTGGTTGATGGATGTGCCCGAAGAATTTGGTGGCCAGGGCATGGGCGTGCTGGCCACGGTCGTGGTGACAGAACAGATCGCCCGGACCACGGCGCTGCCCGCGCGCGGGGGCCATTTTACCGGACCAAGCGTGCGCGCCATTTTGTTTGAACTCTCAGACGATATGAAAGAACGCTATCTCTATCCCGTCATCCGGGGAGAAAAATTGACGTGCTTTGGGCAAACCGAACCCGATGCGGGGTCTGATCCTGGCTCCATGCGCACCTTTGCTGAACACGCCGACGATGGCACTGATGATTACATCATTAATGGGGTGAAGCGGTTTATCACCGGTGCGGGCAATGCCGATTTTATCCAGTTGATGGTGGCAACAGACCGTGAAAAAGGCTCTCACGGCGGGATATCGTGCTTCATCGTTGATATGGATACGCCGGGTGTGAAACTGGGTACCCAATATGAAACCATGATGGGGGATAAACCCTGGGAAATAATTTTCGATAATGTCCGCGTGCCAGCCAGCCAGCGGATTGGGGCTGAAGGTGAGGGATTTAAATTGGGCCAGCGCTGGTTGGGGGCAGGACGCCTTCGCCACGGTGCCCGTGCTTTGGGTGTGGCGGAACGCTGCATTGAAATGATGACCTCTTATGCCAAACAGCGCGTGACCTTTGGCAAGCCTTTGTCAGACCGCCAAGCAATTCAGTGGATGATTGCCGATTCCTTCGTGGAATTGCATGCCGCACGGTTGATGGTCTATCACGCCGCATCAAAGGCCGATGCCGGTGAAGAATTTCGCCAAGAAGCCTATATGAGCAAATACTATGCCGACGAAATGGCCTTCAGAGTGGCCGATCGTTGCATGCAGGTCCATGGCGGCATTGCCCTGACCACGGATTTACCGATTGAGCGTTTCTGGCGTCAGCAAAGAAGTTTCCGCATCACCGAGGGGGCATCTGAGGTCATGAAAATGGTCATCGCCCGTGGCATCCTCCGCGATTATGGCTAAACCCGAATTCCAGTGTGTCCGGCGCTATTGCTATGGCGGGGGTACGCTGATATTTTTAATGCAAATCAACAATCAATAATAAAGGGAGTACCAATCAATGGCGAAAGCCCCAAGCAAAGCAAAGAAAGCCCCTGCAAAACGGAAGGCGCCTGCTAAAAAAGCATCAAGCAAAAAGATTGTGAAAAAGTTTGAAACCGTTCTGGTTGAAAAACAGGATCGCATTGCTTGGGTCATTATGAACCGGCCCGAAAAACGCAATGCCATGAGCCCGCAGCTGCATCTTGATATGAATTCAGCGCTGGATGATCTGGCCATCGACAAAGATGTTGATGTTGTGATCATCACCGGTGCCGGCAAGGCTTTCTGTGCCGGGCAAGACATCCGGCTTTATTTCCGGGGCACCACCGATGATATTGCCAAGCGCTATAAAGCCAAGCATGCATCGCACAATTGGCGTTGGAATAAATTGTCACGTTTCCCGAAATTGACCATCGCCATGGTCAATGGCTATTGCTTCGGCGGGGCCTTCACGCAGGTTTCTGCTTGTGATCTGGCCATTGCAGCAGATAACGCTGAATTTGGTCTGTCAGAAATTAACTGGGGCATCTTGCCCGGCGGCATCGTCAGCTGGAACGTGGTCAACACCATGAATTTCCGTGACGCCATGTATTACGCCATCAGCGGCGATACGTTCACCGGTAAAGAAGCCGCAAGAAATGGGTTCATCAACAAGTCTGTTCCCAAAGCGAAGCTTCGCGCTGAAACCATCAAATTGGCCAAAAAGCTGATGAAGAAAAATCCGATGGCACTGCGTTACACCAAAGAAGCGATCCGCGCCGTCAAGAACATGAGCGTTGATCAAGCTGCAGATTACCTGAATGCGAAGTCTGATGCCTTGAAATGGGCCGATCCTGAAAAGGGCCGTGAAAAGGGCATGTCGCAGTTCCTGGATGACAAGACCTATCGTCCCGGCCTTGGGGAATATAACCGCAAAAAGAAGTAAGCGGGTTTATCGGAGAACGTCTTTGAAACGTGTCGGCCTGATCGGTCTTGGTAACTTAGGCTCTGCCATTGGTGCCAACCTGATCGGTGCCGGGCACGAAGTGATTGGCTATCGGCGCTCATCCATGAAGGCTTTCGTGGCCATGGGGGGCGTCGCTGGCAAATCGCCCAAAGACGTTGCAGAACGCGCCGACGTTGTGTTGGTCTGTCTGCCATCGGTCGACGCCCTGCATGAGGTTTATTCCGGACCCGAAGGCATTTTAAAATCAGGCCGCGATGGGCTCGATACGTTCGAGCTTTCCACCATCTCGTTGAAGGCCAAGGTAGAAGAATGTGCCCTTGCAAATGCCCATGGCGTGACCATGGTCGATTGCACCATTTCTGGAAACCCCACCTATATCGCGGCCCGTAATGCAGCAATTTTTGCAGGCGGGGACCACGATGCCTTTGACCGTTGGGTAACGGTCTTGCGCGATATCACCGACAAGGTCACCTGGATGGGGGCCTTTGGCACAGGCAGGCTGGCAAAATTTGTGGCCCTTTATTTGGTGGCCACCCACACCATGGCAGCTGCAGAGGCATTTCAACTGGCGACCCGTGCCGGGTTGGATCGGGGCGCCATGTTCGAAGCCATTAAGGGGTCCAATGCCACATCGGCCATGTTTGAAAGCCGGGGCGAATTGATGGTGGACCGGGATTATGCGGGCTATGATTCTGGCAAGCGCCGCCAGAACAAGACCCGTGAAGAAAGCGGACAATTGCCCAATCGGGGTATGGCCAACCGTTCCAAAAGTGTTGGTAAACTGTCGGGCCTTGCCCATGGTCTGGGCGGTGTTTATCCAATACTGGATGCCATGAACAAGGCCTACGCTGATGCGACCCAATCGGGTGCTGGCGTTTATGATATTGCCGAGGTTTTTGAATTTTTCATGGCCGATGGTGAAGCCTCGCCAAATATGGATGCGGTGATGAATTTGCTGGACAAATTCGACTAAAACCGCAGTTTTTGGCCCTTTATAAAGGGTATTTTCCCCTTTTTGACATTTGTGGTACAATCCCTTCGATATATTATGATTAGGAGGAAGTACGCAATGTCGGTTCAGGAAAATATACCAATGACCTCAGGAGAAACTGGGGGATTCAAGAACAGTGATTTTCGTGATGATATAAAGGCCACCGCTGAAAAGCCGATCTTTTTCGATCTTAAAGTCCAGATGCTGAAGCAGGGCCGCACCAACACACCGGTCTGCAAGACCGATAATATGTGGGGCGTTGTAAAGGTTTATGCGTCCGGCGGTGAAAATGGCCTCCATGCCCATACCAAGGAAGATCATATCTTCCTGATCATGCAGGGTTCCGCCTGCTTCTTCGGCCCCAATGGCGAAGAACGCCACGCCGGAACCCACGAAGGCATCTTGCTGGCCAAGGGGTGTTATTACAATTTTCAGTGCACCTCAAAGGAACCGCTGGTTCTGTTCCGGATCGGGTGTCACACCGCCCATGAAGAAGGCATTGCGGGTCGTTTGAACCTTGAAGGTGGTGCTATGGCTGGGGATCACAAAGACAACAAGCAAGTCGAAGTGATCTATGACGAAGGCGTTTATTTCGAATAAGGCTGAATGGATTGGTTTGGCTGATGTCGCGCCTTGAGCCCCTTTTGCCGCGCCTTTATCGTTACGCCTTCAGTCTTGCGCGTAACGATGATGGCGCGCGCGATCTGGTGCAGCAATGCGCGCTGAAAGCACTTACCGCCAAAAACACGCCCGATGCCGATTCTGCCTATCGGGCGTGGCTGTTTGTCATTTTACGCAATGCCTTTATCGACAGTGTGCGCCGCAAAGGGGCGACCGATTCCATTTTTGATCCCCAAGCCCTTGAAAATTGTGATGAAAAAGAAATGGAATATTGGGGCGGGGAAGAACGTTTCATCAATACACTGGCCGTTAAACAGGCCATGGGGCGGTTGAAAGCCCGGGATCGGGAGATTATCGGCCTTGTCGATTTGGCAGGGTTAAGCTACGCCGAGGCCGCAGGGGTTATCGGTATTCCCCAAGGTACAGTGATGAGCCGGATAAGCAGGGCGCGCGACCACCTTCTGGCACTTTTGGAGAAGGGTACTGTGGAAGTGATGCCGTCCCGCCGAGCCGGGATCCGGCAGAAATAGTAAACAGCCAGTAAACGGGCAATGAACAGATAATGAAAGAGTGAACTTAAAAGTGGAAGACGAAACAAAAAATAGGACAGAAGCGATAGAGCGCATCAACGCCTTTCTTGACGGGGAATTGGACCACAAGGCACAGGCGAGGTTGATGGATGACGTGGCGGCGGACCCTGCGTTGGCGAGGGAACTTTCTGTGCTCAGCCGTCTCAAGGCTGCCCTTGATGAAAGTGTTGATTGTTCTGATCTGAATCTGGAAATTCCAGCGCAGCGGAAACCGCGTCGGGCTTTGTGGACGAGTCTGGCCGTCGCGGCAGGGCTTGTGCTGATGCTGGCTGGCGGGGCGTTATGGCAATCTGGTTCGTCGTCCGGTGGGGATGTTCCCATTTACTGGGCGGTAAAAGCCCATCGTTCATGGAACGCACCATACCCAAAAGAATCAAGCCCCGTGTTGCGTCCTGCTTCGGTTCGTGCCGATGCCATCGTTCCCGATCTCAGTGCCAATGGCCTGGTCGTTTCTTACGTCGGCACACAAGCCTGGAGGCAGGGGGTTGATGCCTTGCTTGTGGGCTATCGGGGAACACGCGGCTGCAAGGTGACATTGCTGGTTTTGCCTTCGGCTTCGTCGAGAGACCTCGCTGCAGAAGGGGTGCGGTTTGAAACGAAGGGTGTTATCGCCGCTGCATGGACTACGGGCATGCTGGATTACTTTGTATTGGCCGAAAGTATGGCAGGTCCGCGCTTTCGTCTGGTCGCCGCCAGTATTCGCAAGGCCAGCATGGAACATCTGCCATTTGACAGTCGAACCCGCCTTGCCCTGGCGGAAAGCCGCAGGGCAAGCCTTCCCTGTCAGACCGGATAATTACGATTTTATGGAATAAATCACCTCCCCCATACGTTTCTTCAGTTGTATCTGCATTCGTCCGGTCTCCCCAAAGAGGGAGTCGTGGCGGAAAGTAAATGCATTTTCTTCAATCCCAGTAGCTAAGGGGGGCTATCATGGACAAAAAAATGAAGACGAAGCCGGAATCACGGCCTGAAGATATTTTCGAACTATATGCCGAAGATCCAGATCGCGCCGACAAAGTCGTTTTCGGGCGGGTTCCCGAAAACGATAGGCGTGGATTTCTCAAAGGAGCCGGGCTGACCAGTATGGCGGCACTGGTAGGGGCGGCCATTCCATTCGCCCGCAACATACCGTCGGGATTTATTCCTGAAGCTATGGCGGCGAAGTCCTTCTCCATCACGGGGAAGGATGGGTTGACCGTCCATAATGACCGACCGGTCAATGCGGAAACACCACCGCACCTTCTGGATGACAAGGTGACACCAACCAACCGTCACTTTATTCGTAACAATGGCATTCCTCCGGCAAACATGGATGCTGCCAACTGGAGCCTTATGGTTGACGGTCTGGTGGACAAGCCTATGAACCTTTCCATTGCCGATCTTAAGAAAAACTTCGAAGTTGTCAGCCACAAACTGACCATCGAATGTGGCGGTAACGGCCGTGGATTTTTCAATCCACCGGCAAGGGGCAACCAATGGACCCTTGGTGCCGTGGCCTGTTCGGAATGGACGGGTGTACGGCTTGCTGATGTTCTGAAGGCGGCAGGGGTCAAGAAAAATGTCGTTTACACGGCCCATGTTGGTGCAGACAGCCACCTTTCGGGCAAGCCCGGAAAGCTTTCGCTTTCCCGTGGTGTGCCAATCGAAAAGGCCTTGAGCCCCTATAACCTGATTGCCTTCGGCATGAATGGCGGAGACTTGCATCCCATGAATGGTGCGCCGCTGCGTCTGGTGGTTCCAGGCTGGCCGGGGTCATGTTCCCAGAAATGGCTGAAGCGCATCTTTCTGCGTGACAAGGTCCATGATGGCCCGAAAATGACCGGGAAGGCCTATCGTGTGCCGGGTTATCCGGTATCGCCGGGCCAGAAGGTGCCGACAAAGGATTTCGAGATCATCAATGCGATGCCAGTGAAATCCCTGATAACGTCGCCCAAAACCCGGGGACAGCTGAATGGTCGTTCCATGACCGTTCGGGGCCATGCCTGGGCCGGGGACGATGCGGTGGAGCGGATTGATATTTCCATCGATTTCGGCGTCACCTGGATCAAGGCTAATTTGCAGGCACCGGAAAATCCCTATGCCTGGCAGCATTGGTCGGCCAGGGTTGCGTTTCCCAAGGCCGGTTACTACGAGGTTTGGTCTCGGGCTACCGATACCAAGGGGCGTTCGCAGCCTTTCGCCATCGCGTGGAATCCCAAGGGGTATCTGAATAATTCCATGCATCGGATATCGGTTAGAGTATCGTAACCTATGATTAAAGCAGGATTACTCGGTCTTTTTCTGGGGCTTCTTGTGGTGTGGGGGTGGGCTGGTCCCACCCCCGCACAACAATTGGGGTCTGAATTCCCCGTCCAGGTGGCGCAGCAGGATGACTATGACGGCATGCCGCCGGGAAAAGGCCGGGATGTGACTTATGCGCTTTGTTCGGCGTGTCATTCCATAAAGTTGGTGGTCCAGCAGGGCCAGACCAAGGAAAGCTGGGATGAATTGATCGACTGGATGGTCAAAAAACAGGCGATGCCGCCCATTGACGTGGAAAATCGTGTCCTGATCGTCAACTATCTTGCCAAACATTACGGCGTCAAGCGCAAGCGCCCACGCTATATGCCGTAGTAACGGCGTTAGAGTTTGGGCATCAGCGCGTTTTGTTCCAGAAATTCGATAACAAACCCATCGAAAGTGGCCGGGTCTTCGATGCAACAGGCATGTCCTGTGCCAGCCAGCACCTTGTGGGTGCCATTGATAACATTCTCTGCGGTCAGTTTCCCGGCTGGAAGGGAATGGTCCTGTTCGCCATTGATGACCAGAACCGGCATCGGAATTTTCCCGAGATCGCCCGTGCAATCGGTTCCATTGCCCGCGTGGAAGACCTGGGCAATGGCGTCACCCTTCAGGCGTGGTTCGCGTTCCACCCACAGGTTCAGAATGTAGGCCCCCAATTTTGATTTTGAAAAATCATCGGAAACCAATTTGCGAAGATGTTCGATGTGATAACTGCCAAGGTCTTTGGTGTAGCCATCGATGCGCTGGGTATATCGATCGGATACGCCAGAATTCCCGCCAACTAAAACAATGGCAGAGAAACGCTCCGGGTTGGTAATCCCAAGATGGATGGCAATGCCCGATCCAACGGAACAGCCACAAAGAACGGCTTGGTCTATCCCCAAATCCCCCATGACACCCAGAACATCGTTGCACATATCGTGTTGGGTATAAGGCGTGGTGATTTTCGATGAACGCCCATAGCCTCGAATGTCGATGCTGACCACTTTGAACCAGGTGGAAAAATGCGCTTTCTGGTAAAGCCAGAGATCATTGTCAAAGGGATTGGCATGAACGAATACCATGGCAGGGCCGTCGCCACATACCTCGTACCAGATGTCAACGCCATTGGATTTACTTACAGGCATGATCGTATTCCCTTATTCTGCGGGCAGGGGGGATGTTTCATCCGCCGCTTGCGTCTTTGGTTGGACCTCACCCTGTAATTTCCAGACCAGCAGGGACAACAGGGGTGGGATGATCAACAGGGTCAAAATTGCCGAGAGTGCAAGGCCGCCCACAACCACGGCCCCCAGACCGCGATAGAGTTCAGACCCCGCACCCGGTGCCACGACAAGTGGGATCATGCCAACAACGGTGGTCAGGGTGGACATGAAAATAGGCCGAATGCGTGTGCGCGTGGCATCAACGATGGCATCTTCCGGGCTCATGTTGCGTTCGCGAATATTACTCAGCGTGCACGTCACCAAAAGGATGGCGTTGTTGACCACGGTGCCAATCAAGATAACGAACCCAAGCAGGGTCAGCATATCCAGTGGTTGGCGTGTGCCGGTTCCGACAAGGACAAAGCTGTTAAGGAACCAAAGCCCTAAAACACCGCCTGCTGTCGCTAGTGGCACCGATAACATGATGATCAATGGATAGATGAAGCTTTCCAGAATGATCACCATGACCAGAAAGACGATGACAATCGCTACCAGCATGTCGAGCTTCAGGTGGTTCCATGTTTTGGTCAGCTCACCCGCAGCCCCGCCCAGCGTGAGTTTAACCCCCGGTGGCAGGCCTTCGCGGTGGAGGACATCAATCACTTCTTTTTGGAGCTTGTTGATGGTCAGCTCCAGCGGGATCTGTTTGGAAGGCCGAATGTCGAGGCGAATATAACGCGCCCGTTCCAGATGCCAAATTTGGGTCGGGCCTGATGTTACTTCGATATTGGAAAGGGATGATGCGGGGACCACACGGCCATCACCGGTTACAACCGGCAAGTTGTTGATGCCCTGGGTGCTGGTGACAATGTTTTCAGGCCCCCTGAGGGTCAGGTCCACCCGGCGGTCACCCACCGTAATTTCAGCAATGCGAATGCCATCATTAAAGGCATCAATGGTTTGGGAAAATCCCCGTGCGGTTAATCCGGCATCGGCCAAGCGCAATTGATCGGGGACCATGCGGACTTCTGGGGCACCAAGTTCAAGGCCGGGCCGGGGGCGAACCCGGTGGCCTTCGCGGCGCGGAAGAATATCGGCCAGCATATCATCAATGCGTCGTGCGATCGCCAGATTTTTGTTCAGGTCAGGGCCAGAAATGTTAACCCGGATGGATCGTGATCCGCCGATGCCGCGAGAAAAAATGGATGATTGGCGAACAGAGGCACGCGTACCCGGTTCTTTCAGGACGGGGCCTTCGATAACCTCTTCCAACTCACCCGCACGATTGGGGTCATTGGCACTGGCGCCAACATAGGCTTGTTCAGACCTTGCAACGAAGAAGAAATTGTTGATCTTTGGCGGCTTGCCTTCTTCGGGCTCAGGCCCTGAAACGGTTACCCAAAGTGGCTTCACGGCGGCTTCGATGCTTTCAGCCATCCCTTTCATGGTTTTTAAATTGTACCCAGGCGGTGGTGTGATGCGGCCCCAGACAAAATTCTGATTGCCATTGGGCAGGAAATCCAGTGGTGGCAGGGCAAGGATGGTAAACAGGGCTGTGCCCCCAACCAGGCTGATGACGGCGACGCCCGCCATCTGTTTGGATCGCACCACAAGGCGGGTCAGCTGAAGCAGCTTTTCCGAAACAAGGCGGGCAAAACCATCGAGATAAGGAATGTTGATGGTCTTGGAGCCATCGGTCGGCACATTTTTAAGCAAGGTCCGTGAAAGGACAGGGACAACGGTCACAGAAACCAGAAGCGATAGGGTAACTGCGACCGAAAGGGCAACCGCAATATCACGGAACAACTGGCCCACCTGGAGTTCAAGCATCAAGATGGGGGCAAATACCAAAACGGTCGTCAGGGCCGATGCAAACACGGCAGGCCAAACCTCTTTGGTGCCTTTTATGGCCGCGACCATGGGCGATTTCCCCATTTCCCGGTATCGATAGATATTTTCTAAAACAACGATGGCCGCATCCACCACCATGCCAACGGCAAAGGCGATGCCTGCAAGCGAAATAACGTTGAGCGACCGGCCCAAAAGGGACATGGCAACAAATGCCCCCACAACCGAAACCGGTATCGCCAGTGTTATTACCAACGTTGGGCGCCATGAGCGCAGGAACAGGATGAGGACAAGGGCCGCCAGCATGCCGCCATACCAGATGTTCTGGGTCACCAAACTGATGGCGGAATTGATGTAGATGGTTTCATCATACACTTGCGTGATATAGAGCTGTTTGCGTTTGAGAATACCTTCGTTCAGTTCTTTTACGGCCGCGCGGATGCCAACCATGGTTTCAATCACGTTGGCACCGGTTTCACGAATTGCCTGAAAGGTAATGGTGTCTTCGCCCAAATATCGGCGATAGCTGGTGGGGGTTTTATATCCGAACACGACATCGGCGATGTCGCCCACCGTGACCCGGCTGACCTGTCCGGTTGCAGGGTTTTCTTCGCGCCGGAGCACCACGGTCTTGGCGGCTTTGGCGGTGTTTATTTCACCTTCGGCACGAACCAGATAGCGCCGTTTGCCTTCTTCGACTTCACCGGCAGAAACGGATGTGCTGGCTTCACGCAGGGTGCGCAGGACATCGGGGACGGTCAGGCGGTATTGAGCCATCTTTTCAGGATCAACAACGATTCGCAGTTCCCGGCGAGAACCGCCACGGGAATCAACCCCGGCAACGCCTGGAACCCGTTCAATGCGATCAACAATCACGTCCTCGATCAGGTCACCATAAATTTCAAGGTCACTGGTGTTGCCCTTGGCGCGCCGCATGGCGAAATAAGCGATGGGAATGTCTTCTGATCCACGCAGCAAAAGCCTGGGTTCCGATGCTTCATCGGGCAGGTCATCCACGCCGGATAATCGGTTGGAAATCAAAAGCATGGCGCGGTCAAGGTTGTAGCCCACCTCAAATGCCACTCTAAGTCTGGCCCGGCCCAAACGCGACCGGCTGGAAAGTTCCGTGGCACCATCGATGCCGCCGAGTTCCTGTTCCAGACGGTTGGTAATTTCACGTTCCACTTCGACCGGGGCGGCACCACTCCAGCGCACGCGGATATCCAGCACCGGGCGGCGCACATCAGGGGTCAATTGAATGGGGATGGTTTGCAGAGAGACCAGACCCAAAGCAATGATCATCAAGACCGCCGCCATCACAGCGGTGGGGCGCTTCAGGGACAGCTCAATCAGTTTGTTCATTGCGTGACGGCCTTCCCAATGCGGACCCGCTGGCCATCATGGAGGCTTTCATTGCCGCGGATAACGATGGTTTCACCTTCCTTCAGACCAGACAGAATTTCAAATCGAACGCCAATGCCCTCGCCTATGACGACGCTGCGCGCATGGGCCTTTTTCTTTTTCACAACGAATACCACGGGTCTGCCACTGGTGGTGACAAGGGCATCTTTATGAATGGAAATCACAGCACGACTGGTACCAATGGGCAGGTTGATGGTTGCGGATTGCCGGGCGGCAATGGTGTCAGGGCGTTTTTTAAAAATGGGTGTGAAACGCACGGTTCGGGTGCGGGTACGCTGATTTTCTTCTGGCACGACAGCACGAATTTTGGCTTTATAGGTGGTGGGGTTCCGGATCCGATTGCCAATAAAGAAGGTGATTAACGTGCCGGGGCGCAGGGCGGCAGCTCGATGGGATGCCACATCGGCCTCAATCTCCAATGCGCTGTCCGAAATCATGGTGAACACGGGCTGGCCTTCTTTAATATAGGCTCCGGCATTGGTGTGGCGAATGGTGATGGTGCCGTTATAGGGGGCACGGACGCGGGTATAGCGCAGGTCTGTCTCGGCAAGCTTTAACGATGCATGCGCCTGTGCGGCCTTGGCATTGGCTTCCAGTAATTCGCTTTGGTAACGGGTCACTTCAAGGCGCTTGTCACTGTAGCGTGCCCTGGAAAAAGCAGCAGAGGTCTGTAAATCCTCCATGCGCTTAAGCTCTTGTTGGGCAAGTGCCAACCGCGCCATGGCAGTTTCCCCAGCGGCTTTGCTGGCATCCAGTTCAGCCTTTTTCTGGGCGTGTTCCCACCGCAGCCTATCATCAACCATCAGGGCAAGAATATTTCCCTTTTTGACATGGGTACCGACATCAACGTTCATTTTGGCGATGGGCGCGTCAATACGGGCGGCAATGGGCCCCGATTGAACAGCGACCAAATGGCCGATCACCGGCGTGGTCTGGGTCAGCGGCGCCATGCGAACCGTGTCTACCTGGATCAGCCGGCGACGACGACGGCGTTTCTTTTTTTTCTTCTTTGCCGGTGTGGCTTTTTGGTCGCCCGTTTGCGCTTGAGCGGATGTGGCGGAAAGAACCGATCCATCATCATCAGCAGCAGGGGTTAAAAAGAATACCAAAAGCCCGGAGATGACACCAAGTGTCAGGGCTGAGATTAAAATAATTTTTTTATTGAACACCGTTACCCAAACTCCCTCTTGGCTTTCGGGGGTAATGGATGTGCCCCGACGCATATTCCCTGTATTGGCCTTGTTCCCGGGCTTGTCCGGACCGTGCCTTAGCCACGTTTTTGCGCGAGTTTCAGGGCCAAGTCAATATCAATCGAAAGGGGAGATTCGCGCGCTAATTTGAGCCTTGCCCCCGCTTTTCCTAGACTCCAGAACAGGCGCGTCTCCAAGTGCAATATTTGCCCTAATTGTGGACAAATGAAGGCGCATCTTGCAGAAGGCCATGACCCCTCTTAGACTGGCGCCAGAACAGCAGGAAAAGGCAGGGGAAAATGGCAAAATCAGCCACACAAACGGCTCAAAACAAGGCAGATAAAGATATCGAGGCTTTGAGCTTCGAAGCAGCCCTAGAAGAGCTTGAGAAAATCGTCGGCGAACTTGAGGACGGTCGAATCAAGCTGGATCAGGCCATCGGTGCGTATGAACGCGGCGCCAAGCTTAAGTCCCATTGCGCAAAAAAGCTGGCTGAGGCCAAGGCAAAGGTTGAAAAAATATCTCTGGGTTCCGCAGGAAATGAAGCACCAACTGGGGTCCAGCCCGCGGATATCGGCTGACGGGACCAGATTATGGGCCTAAAGCCAGAAAACAGTTCGGAAACATTGACCCAGGCCATGAAGCGGGTCGGCGGCGGTGTGGATGACGTTTTGGCGGACGTGCTTCCAAAAAGCGATTCCGAAGATGGCTTTGAGCCGGAAAGCCAGTTATTCGATGCGATGCGCTATGCGGTTCTGGGGGGCGGCAAACGATTGCGCCCGTTTTTGGTGGCGGCATCGGCAGAACTTTTCGACGTACCGGAAGCGGTATTCCTACGCGTTGGTGCTGCGGTTGAACTGGTTCATGACTATTCCCTCATTCATGACGACCTGCCTTGTATGGACGATGATCCCATTCGCCGTGGCAAGCCATCGTGCCATGTTCAATTTGGCGAATCGACTGCCGTGTTGGCAGGGGATGCGTTGATGCCGCTGGCATTTGAACTTCTGGCTGATCCCTTGACCCATCCCGACCCTGTTGTGCGTGGCGAACTCATTGCCGGGCTTGCCATGGCCGCCGGTGCCAAGGGCATGGTGGGCGGGCAGATGATTGATTTGGCCACCGAAGGACAGACGCTGGATATCGGGGAAATTACCCATCTTGAGCGCCTCAAGACCGGGGCGTTGATTGGGTTTTGTTGTGACGCCGGGGCCATTCTTGGTCGCGCCCAAGACAAAGAGCACCGCGCCCTTGCAGGGTTTTCCCATGACCTTGGGCTGGCCTACCAAATAGCCGATGACCTTTTGGATGTGGTGGGCAATGTAGAAACGGTTGGCAAGGCCGTGGGAAAGGATGCTGCCCGGGGAAAGGCCACGTTTATCTCTATTCTGGGCGTTGAAAAAGCCCGTGCCCAGGCCCTGTTGCTTGCAGATCAGGCAGCGAACCATCTTGATTGTTTTGGGGGTCGTGGTCGTCATCTTCGAGAACTGGCACGTTATGTGGTGGAACGGTCGTTATGACCGTTGGCATATGAAATCCCCTGATAAAACGGGCGCCCAGGCCCGGCCCAGGCTGGATCAGGCATTGGTGGACCGGGGGCTGGTTGAAAGCCTCTCTCGTGCTCAGGCAATGGTGATGGCGGGCAAGGTCTATTCCGGGGAACGCCGTCTTGAAAAATCTGGCATGCGCATCAAGGAGGATATGGCCATCAACGTTCGGGGTGAGCCCCATCCATGGGTGTCGCGCGGCGGATTGAAACTGGCCCATGCCTTATCTTGTTTTGCCATTGATGCCAAAGGCTGGGTTGCCCTTGATGTTGGGTCATCCACAGGGGGATTTACCGATGTGTTATTGGCAGAAGGTGCATCCAGGGTTTACGCCGTGGATGTTGGCCGTGGCCAATTGGCATGGAAACTGAGGAAGGATGACCGCGTTGTCGTTTTGGAAGGCATGAATGCCCGCGCCCTTAGCACCGATGAAATACCACAACCGCCAGATGCGGTTGTGTGTGATGCCAGCTTCATCGGACTTCACGTGGTTCTACCGGCAGCCCTGACCCTTGCCCGTCCGGGGGCCCATTTGGTCGCACTGATCAAGCCACAGTTCGAAGTGGGCCGAGGTCAGGTGGGCGAAGGCGGCATTGTCCGCGATCCGGCACTTCACGAAGAAGTCACAAACCGAATTCGAACCTGGCTTGAAAAGGAAATGGGGTGGAAAATTATCGGCATCGTTGAAAGCCCCGTGCTGGGTGCGGAAGGCAACAAGGAATTTCTGATTGCAGCCCAAAAACCAGAAGAAGACGCGTCATGACTGACGCTGTCACGACATCCTCAATACCTTGTCAGCATTTTGGGACCTGCGGGGGGTGCAGTGCCCAAGACAAGGACGATAAAACTTACAGAGACTGGAAACAGGGCTTTGTCGAAGCCGCCCTTCGGCGTCATGGCATTGAGACTGAAATAGAGACTCTGGTGGTGATGGGCGCTGCCAGCCGCCGTCGAGCGCGCCTTTCGGCCATCGCCACAAGTACGGGTGTGCGGTTGGGGTTTCATGAACAAGCCAGTCACACGGTTGTGAATATGGCGGCGTGTCCGGCCATGGAAAAACCTTTGTTTGATTTGATCCAGCCGTTGCGTGAATTGCTGGAAAGGCTGTTGCCCCTCCGCGGGCGTGCAGAGGTTGAGGCCCAATTGGTGGATGGCAATATCGATCTTGTCCTGGCGATGGGCACTGAACTGGATCTGGATTTACGGATGGACCTTCCGGCATTTGCAGAAAAATATGACCTTGCCCGTATCGGGTGGCGGCCGTTATTGACGGCCAAGCCAAAGGGTCGGCCCAAGCGCGGGCAGAAGAAAGCCGCCAACCGCGTGGGTGTGCCAGAAACCGTCGTTGAACGGCGTCCGGTTCGGGCTGTCTTTGGGGGTGTGGCTGTGTCATTGCCCCCGATGGCCTTTGTTCAGGGCTGCGCTGCCGGAGAAGCGGCCTTGGTGGAACGGGTTGTTGGGGCCGTATCCGAATTGCCCGAAAGTGCCCGCATTGCTGATCTCTATTCAGGGGCCGGAACGTTCACCTTTCCAATGTCCAAAATCGCATCGGTGTCGGCCTATGACGGTGATGATGCCTTGATGAAGGCCCTGCTTCAGGGGGCACGGGGTGCAGGACTGGACGGGCGGGTGAGCGCGGAGGCCCGTCATCTTGGCCATCGCCCGTTGAGCACTAATGTGCTTTCTTCGTTTGATGCGGTGGTCTTTGATCCGCCGCGCCCGGGGGCCGAAATTCAAGTGAAGGAACTGGCCCGGTCATCGGTGCCACTGGTGGTGGCGGTATCGTGCAATCCGGAAAGTTTCGCACGCGATGCCCGCATCTTGATCGATGGGGGTTACGTTCTGGAGCGTGTCATGCCGGTTGATCAATTTGTCTGGACCCGGCATCTGGAATTGGTGGGCGTGTTCAGGCGCTAATTATTCTGAACCCACCTGTGCTCTGTGACGCAACAGGTGATCGGCCAGGACACAGGCCATCATGGCTTCACCCACAGGAACGCCGCGAATACCGACGCAGGGATCGTGGCGGCCCTTCGTGGAAATTTCAGCATTTTCGCCCGATGTGGTGACCGTTTTGCGTGGGCTGAGGATAGAGCTGGTGGGTTTTACGGCGAAGCGCAGAACAATGTCCTGGCCCGTGCTGATGCCAGCCAGCACGCCGCCGGCATTGTTGGAAAGAAAGGCGACATCCTTGCCATCCATGCGCATTTCATCCGCATTTTCTTCACCGGTTAAGGCCGCAGCCCCAAAGCCCGCACCAATTTCCACACCCTTCACGGCATTGATGCCCATCATGGCAGCGGCCAGATCGCCTTCAAGTTTGCCATAGACCGGTGCGCCGAGCCCGGCGGGAACGCCTTCGGCCACAACTTCGATAACCGCACCCGTGCTTGAGCCTGCCTTGCGGATGGCATCGAGATAATCTTCCCAATCGCGGGCCGCTTTGGCATCGGGGCAGAAAAACGGGTTGCTGCCAACTGCGTTCCAGTCCCAGTTATCGCGATCAATACAATGGGGGCCCATCTGGATCAGGGCGGCCCGAATGGTAATGGTATCGCCTAAAATCTTGCGGGCGATGCCCCCGGCGGCCACGCGCATAGCGGTTTCCCGCGCACTTGATCGACCGCCGCCGCGATAATCGCGATGCCCGTATTTTTTCCAGTAGGTGTAATCCCCATGGCCGGGACGAAAGGTATCTTTGATGTCGGCGTAATCTTTTGAGCGCACATCTTCATTTTCGATCAACAGCGAAATGGGCGTGCCGGTTGTCACCCCTTCGAAGGTGCCGGAAAGAATTTTTACCTGATCGGATTCCTTGCGCTGGGTCGTGAAACGGCTTTGCCCCGGGCGGCGCAAATCAAGCCACCCCTGGAGATCGTCTTCACAAAGCGATATTCCCGGCGGGCAGCCGTCAACGACACAGCCAATAGACGGCCCGTGGCTTTCTCCCCAGGTGGTAACGCGAAATAGATGGCCGAAACTGTTATGTGACATGATTTCTCTGCTTCACCTTATACGGTGGAAATATCGGGGGCATCGGGATGTTTCATGCCAATCACATGATAACCCGCGTCCACGTGGAGCACCTCACCGGTGACACCACTGGAAAGGTCTGACAACAGGAATAACCCGGCATTGCCAACTTCTTCAATGGTGACGGTGCGCTGCAGCGGTGAATTATGTTCGTTCCATTTCAGAATATGGCGAAAATCACCAATCCCCGATGCCGCCAGGGTTTTTATGGGCCCGGCAGATATGGCATTAACCCGTATGTTTTTCGAGCCGAGATCAAGAGACAGGTATCGCACGCTGGCCTCCAATGCTGCCTTGGCAACCCCCATAACATTGTAATGGGGGATAACCTTTTCTGCCCCATAGTAACTGAGCGTCACCAGAGACCCGCCATCGGTCATTAATTTTTCGGCGCGATTGGCCAGTGCCGTGAACGAATAACATGAAATATCAAGGGTCCGTGCAAAGTTATCGGAACTGGTATCGACATAGCCGCCGTTTAATTCATTCTTGTCTGAGAAAGCGATCGCATGGACCAGAAAATCGAGTTTCCCCCATTCCTGTTCCAGGGTGTTGAACACCTGGTCAATGGATGCGTTATCGGTGACATCACAGGGGAGGACAAGATTTGATCCTGCCCTTTTCGCCAGCGGTTCAATGCGTTTTTTCAGGTTGTCGCCTTGGTAGGTGAAGGCAAGATCGGCTCCCGCTTTTGCAGCAACATCGGCAATACCCCAAGCGATGGAACGGTCATTCGCGACCCCCATGATCAGGCCCTTTTTGCCGGCCAGTAGTCCACTTTGTTCAGTCATGTGTTCTCTCAGAAAAGGTCTTGGTTTTAAAAGGGTTGGCCCATCCTACACTAAAGATATGTAGGTTCAAACGCCCGGGAATGGTGTTTGGACAATCTTTTTCTGGAAAGCTTGATTAATGTTCCGCGCCATCGGTTGCTTTGGTGATGCGCCAGGTGCCGTCTTTATTGCGACAAGCCATCCCCACAGCCATCTCAGTCTTGCCATCCGTCGTTGTAACCGTTTGTTGAAATTCACGACACGCCGTTTTGGTCTTTGCCCCCCCTGTCCCGCCAGCACTGGATATGAGCTGCGTGTCTCGGATGGGGATCACGGTTCCTGAATTGCCGGTATCGGGGTTGGACCAGGAAACAATGTCCCCAATGGGGGCTTCCATCGCCCTTTCGTTGGCATCCCGTGCCATTTCGCGGTCACGTTCATCAAGGCGTTTTCCCGCAAGACCGCCAAGATAGGTGCCAAGGAGTGTTCCGGTCATGATGGAAAGGGTGTTGGCCTTTCCCTCTCCAAGGGTAGAGCCAAGCCAGGCACCAGCGATGCTGCCGATCACCATGCCAACTTTTTCCCGTGATCCGCGGTCATTGCTGCGGTCATTGTTATCGCTACGCCCGGGGGTTTCGCAGGCACCAAGGCCCAGGGTCAAAAGGATAATAGCCACTGTTTTGACCATTATTTTGCCTGTATTTTTAGTCACATTTTTCCCAGTCATGGCTGTCCTTGTGGGGTTTTGGCAAATCATGAAAAAATTCATCTCCAAGGCAGTGCTTCGGGGATAAATAGTGCTAAAATGATGCGGGTCAACCGCCTGTGTCAAAATAGGCCTGCTCCAGATTATCACTTAAGATACAAAAAATCACAGGGATTTGAGATTTAAAAAGATGGATGAAGGTACCGCAAGTTACGAAAAAATGGACCCATTGGACCTGTTTGATGGTTGGTATGGGGATGCCTGGGCATCGGAGCGCGATGCCAATGCCATGGCATGTGCCACGGCGGATGGGGCAGGGGTGCCGTCGGTTCGCATTGTTTTGCTTAAAGAACGCGATCAGCGGGGGTTCGTTTTTTATACAAATTTTGAAAGCAGCAAGGGGTTGGACATTGCCGCCAATGCCATGGCGTCTCTGGCATTTCATTGGAAAAGCCTGAAGCGCCAAGTGCGCATTAACGGCACCGTTGAAACGGTTTCCGATGCAGAAGCCGATGCCTATTTTGCATCCAGGCCCAGAGACAGCCGGATTGCTGCATGGGCATCAAAGCAGTCAGAGGTTCTGCCAGAACGGTTTGAGCTTGAGCGCCGGTTTGCTCGCTTTGGTCTTGAATTTGAAGGCCGTGATGTGCCGAGGCCAGATTATTGGTCGGGTTATCGGGTTATCCCCCAATCCATGGAATTCTGGGTTGATCGTCCTTATCGGCTTCATGAGCGGATTGTTTTTGAACGCGCCCAACCGGATGCAAAGTGGGATGTCAGCAGGTTGTATCCATGAGCACATCCACCCCCACCCCCACCGCTCCTTCTGGCTCGGAAGCGCCTGAAAAAGTTTCTCCGAGAACCGAGCGGCTCTTGCGCATTGCGACCAAGGCGTCCCTAGCGGCAGCCTGTGTCTTGATTGCCTGCAAGTCGGGGGCCTGGATTGTGACCGGTTCCATGAGCATTTTGGCAACCTTGATTGATTCGATCATGGATATTGCGGCCTCTATGGTGAATTTCCTGGCGGTGCGCCAAGCCCTGCAGCCCGCAGATACAGATCATCGGTTTGGCCACGGTAAGGCTGAACCGCTAGCCGGCCTTGCTCAGGCAGCCTTTGTTTCCGGCACGTCCTTGTTTTTGGTGATTGAGGCCTTTGCACGGATGTACAACCCGGTCATCGTTGTCAACGAAGGGGTTGGGATCGGCGTGATGGTCTTTGCCATTGTTGTGACCCTGATCTTGGTCGCGTTTCAGACCTATGTGGTGCGTGAGACTAAATCCGCTGCCATCAGTGCAGATTCCTTGCATTACAAAGGCGATGTTCTGATCCATGGCAGCGTTATCTTGTCCCTATGGTTGGGCAGCAAGTTTGGGGTTTCATATCTCGATCCCCTGTTTGGCATCGCCATTGCCGCTTATTTGATGTGGAGTGCCAAGGCAATCGTGGCATCGGCCCTGCATTCCCTGATGGACCGTGAATTGAGCGAGGAAGACAGGACCATCATTTGTGACCTTGCGCTGGCCCATCCAGAAGTGTGCGATATTCATGATCTCAGGACCCGTTCCGCAGGACCGCGTTCGTTTATCCAGTTCCATCTTGAACTGCCTCAGGATATTTCCCTGTTGCGCGCCCATGTAATTTCCGACGCTGTTGAGGCAGATGTGCGTGCAGCGTTCCCCGGCGCGGGCATCATTATTCATCAAGACCCGGAAGGGGTACCTGAACACAGGGCGACCTTTGTTGGTGAACCGGGCACCTGAGGCATTTTCGGCCTAACGTATTGTTATTATTGTTTGATGGTTAGATTATTTTGGAGACCCCATTATAATTGATGACACAGCTAATTTAATTAGATATAAAACTAATTATAACATTGTGGCGTTAGGTTATTAAGAACCCGAAAACCATAGGAGGCGGAGATGCCAATAAAAACAATTCTGGTACCAATGATTGATGCGCAAGGTGCACAAGCAGCCTTGGGCGCAGCCTTGGGCTTGGCCAAGAGTTTAAAAGCCCATGTTGATGTTTTGCACTTGCGTGCAGAACCAACAGAAGCGATCACCGATTTTGTCGGCGAAACCGTTTCCCCTTCCTTGATCGAAGAGGTGATGGAGGCAGCAGAAAAGAGCGCCGCGAAAACATCATCCAAGGTCAGGGACGCATTTGATGCGGCCACTAAACGCGCAAAGGTCCCGGTTACAAATCGTGTCTCAGCCCAGACTGCAGCGACAGCGTCTTACAGTGAAGAATCCGGGCAGGCTGATTTGCGGGTAGAAAGAAGTGCCCGCATTCATGATCTGGTTATCCTGCGGCGCCCACGGAGCGACACCGACGTTGGGGTCCGCGCGCTGATTGAAACGGCATTAATGTCAACGGGACGCCCGGTGCTTTTGGTGCCCGCCATTGGATCAGTGAAGGTTGGCTCTAATATCGCCATTGCCTGGAACGGCAGTGCGGAATCTTCACGCGCCGTTGCGGCGGCATTGCCATTTCTGACCCGTGCAAAATCTGTCACGGTGCTTTCAATCACTGATGGTGACGATGTGAACCACGACGGTCTTGGGGCCTACCTGAAGCGCCACGGCGTACGGGCGAAATTCGTAACCGGGCGTAATCGTGGCGGGGATATCGGCAAGGCCGTTACGGCAGCAGCATCGCGTGCCGGTGCAGACATGCTGGTTATGGGTGCCTACACCCATTCCCGGGTGCGTGAGATGATTTGGGGTGGGGTCACCAACCATGTGTTGGCGAATACCAGAATCCCTGTTTTTCTGGCGCATTAAAAACCCATCAAGGAGAAAGTACTGTGGCAATCAAGACCATACGTTTGGAACTTGCGCGCACGCCTGAATTCCCTGACGGCAGCTCAGGGCATGGCTATGAATTCACCGTTCCCATGGATGGGGAAGGGCATATCGATGCTGAAGCCTGGCAGGCGGACAAGAAAGTTTGCACGGTGAAACGGTTTTGGGGGGATGATGACCCCGAAACGGGATACCTGATTCACACCCGCCATCGGACCTGGGCGTTTTCCTATGCGCCCGGAGAAGAGGATGATGAACCTTTCTTTCGGTTTGAATCCCATGCCTTTAAGGAAGACGAATACGTTTCCCTGACCGGCCATGATGGTGTCATTCATCCCTTCCGGGTTGTCAGTGTCAGTTAAGCTGGCAGTGATCGCTGGTTTCTTCTAACCTCCAGCCATGAATGACACGGATGCAGAAGAACCGAAGACGGTTGTCCTGACCGGGGCCAGCCGGGGCATCGGCCATGCCACGGTCAAGCGATTCTCTGAACAGGGGTGGCGTATTATTACCTGTTCGCGCGATCCGGTTCCCGAAGCCTGTAAAAGAGACCCTAATTGGTCTGGCCACATCACGGTGGATCTTTCCCTGCCCATTGACCAAGACCGTTTCATTGCCGAAGCGCTGGAAATGCTTGGGGATGCGCCACTTCATGGGCTGGTCAACAATGCCGGTGTTTCACCAAAAACGCCTTATCGGGAACGTCTTGGCTGCCTCAATGGGGAAATGGCGGCATGGAAAGATGTGTTCGAACTGAACTTGTTTGCACCCTTGCGGCTTTCCCGGGGTTTTGCTGCAGCCCTGCATAAAGGGCGCGGCGCGGTGGTCAATGTGACGTCAATCGCTGGCCATGCGGTGCATCCCTTTGCCGGTTCCGCCTATGGGGTTTCCAAGGCGGCGCTCAGTTCCCTGACCCGCGAGCTGGCGGCGGAGTTTGGCACCCTTGGGGTTCGGGTCAATGCCATAGCACCGGGGGAAATTGCCACAGACATGCTGTCACAAGAAACCGAAGCCCTGATCCCGCGTATCCCAATGGAACGATTGGGTCAGCCAGATGAAGTCGCATCGGTTATCTATTTTCTGTGTTCGGGTGATTCAGGTTATGTGTCCGGGACAGAGATTTATGTCACCGGCGCCCAGCATATTTTCTAAAGACGCGTTTTGAAGTCCTTGAACCATTGAAGGTCGGCTTCAATCCGGTTGAGCTCATGATCCAGCCATGCAGCCAGGGCATTGCCGGAGGGCGCATCGGTTGATTGCTGTGCATAGAGAACAGCAAGCCGTGCCATTTCACCCTCAAGAGCGAATGTGATCAGGTCAATTTGGCTCCGTTTGGCGTCATCATCAAGGTGATCAAAAAAGCGCATTTTTAGCGCGATGATCAACTTGTTCAGGTCATCAAACGGCGTTCGAACCGTCGCCATAAGCAGGGTTTTCAGCTCACGTTCGCCGCTTTCTGTGATGGTGAGTTCGGCATCGGGGGAAAGGGGCTGGCCTTCAAGGGTGCCTTTGCTGGTGACAAGGCCTTCTAGACATAAAATCTGAATGGAGGTTCCCATGAGGTCAATGTTGGGCCCCATGATATGGCTGGTGAAATCACGAACCCTAGATGCAAGATCGGCATACGCCACGGGGCCTTCCCCCACCATGCCAAGGGCGGCCAGACGAATGGCTTCTTTTGGCATTAAGGAATGGTCGGGATACATTTATTTGTTTTCCCGCATTTTTCCTGAAATATTTAAGCCGCAGCGACCCGGTTTCTGATTTCCAGGCGCGCCCAGACGTCATTCAGCGCTGTGATCAGTTCCGCCATCAAGGCATCATTGTGGTATGGGGCCGGTGTGATGCGCAGTCGTTCAGTTCCCCGTGGAACAGTGGGATGGTTGATGGGCTGGATATAGATGCCATGGCGGTCCAGCAATTCATCAGACGCCAGTTTGCAAAGCCTGGGATCGCCCACCAGAAGGGGGACAATATGGCTTACGGAATCCATGACCGGAAGGTCGGCATCTTTGAGCATTTTTTTCAACGTGGCGGCGCGCTCTTGATGGCGTTCGCGTTCCATTGTTGATCCCTTGAGGTAACGGACACTGGCCAATGCACCGGCTGCAACAGCGGGGGGCAGGGATGTTGTGAAAATAAAGCCGGGTGCAAAGCTGCGCACGGCATCGATGATCGGTGTGGCACCGGTGATGTAGCCGCCCATGACCCCAAAGGCCTTGGCCAGAGTGCCTTCAATGATGGTGACCCTATCCATCAAGCCATCGCGTTCGGCGATCCCGCCACCGCGTGGCCCGTACATGCCAACGGCATGGACTTCATCAAGATACGTCATGGCACCCGCAGCCTCGGCTACGGTGCAAATTTCGGCAATCGGGGCGATGTCGCCATCCATGGAATAAACCGATTCAAAGGCGATCAATTTTGGCGCGCTCGGATCATCCTTGGCGATTAACTGGGCCAGATGTTCAACATCATTGTGGCGGAAAATGCGTTTTTCGGCACCGGAATGTCGAATGCCCTGAATCATGGATGCGTGGTTTAAGGCATCGGAATAAATGATACAGCCGGGCAACAGGTTGGCGACAGTGGAAAGGGTTGCTTCATTGGATACATAGCCCGATGTGAAAATCAGCGCGCCATCTTTGCCATGGAGATCAGCCAGTTCACGTTCCAAAAGAACGTGGTGGTGATTGGTGCCTGAAATATTGCGGGTGCCGCCAGCACCGGCACCGGATTTTTCAAGGGCTTCTTTCATGGCCTTGATGACAGCGGGATGTTGGCCCATGCCCAGATAGTCATTGGAGCACCAGACCATGACGTCGCGTTGTTTGGTGCCATCAAGGGCACCCTCATGGCGCACAGCATGCGGAAAGTTGCCCGCCTTGCGTTCAAGGTCGGCAAACACCCTGTAATTACCTTCATTTTTCAGCTTTTGAATCGCGTTCGTGAAAAATTTTTCGTAGTCCATGGGTTCTCCTATGGGCCCTTAACTTCCACCCAAAGCCAAAATCCTATTCATCATCTGCTTTGTGTGATCCATGCCAACCAGTCACTTTCACCAAGATGACGATTTATACTTAATAAATACTAAATTTCCACTGATTTCCACCGGATTCCACTGATTTTCATAGGAGAGTTTTTAGGAATTCTTGCCCTTAATCCCGGCCATAGACATCTTCAAGGCGGACAATGTCGTCTTCGCCCAGATAGTCACCGGATTGAATTTCGATGAGATGGAGGGGCAGGTCTGTTTTATTTTCAAGGCGATGGGTCATGCCGATGGGAATATAGGTGGATTGATCGGCCCCCAGTTCAAGGGTCTTGTCATCCCGGGTTACGGTGGCCCGCCCGCTGACAACGACCCAGTGTTCTGCCCGTTTAGCATGCTTTTGCAAGCTGAGACGCCCACCCGGGTTCACCGTGATGCGCTTGACCTGAAAGCGATCGCCGATGTCCACACCGTGGTAGCTGCCCCAGGGGCGATATACGGTGGTATGGGTTTTGGGTTCTGGCCGGTTCGTCGCTTTCAGTTGTTCGACGATCTTTTTAACATCCTGGGCGGCATCCTTTTTGGCAACCAGCACCGCATCATCGGTGACAATCACGATCATATCTTCGATGCCAATGGTGGCCAAAAGGCCCTTTTCCGTCCGCAGATAGGAATTTTGGGTATCTTCCATTAACACGTCGCCATGGGTGACGTTGCCCGCGGTGTCGCCTTGATCGAGCTGCCACAATGCGGACCACGACCCAACATCAGACCAGCCTATTGATGCGGGAACCACAGCGCCTAACGCCGTTTTTTCCATCACGGCATAATCGATGGAGATATCGGGACAGGTTTCAAGGGCGTTTTGGTTTAGACGAAGGAAATCGATGTCATGTTCGGCCAAAGCCAGGGCAGCACGCGCTGACTTTAAAAGATCAGGTTGCAGGCGTTCCAGTTCCCCAAGAAAGGCCGCAGCGCCCATCAGAAAAATGCCACTGTTCCAAAAATAATCACCGGATGAAACGAAAGCTTGTGCGGTTTTGGCATCGGGTTTTTCGGTGAATTGCGCGATTGCGAAACAGCCCGCTGCATCGCTTATGGAATCGCTTTTCTGAATATAGCCATATCCGGTTTCCGGTTGATCGGGGGTGATGCCAAAGGTGACAAGTCGGCCTGCCTGTGCTGCGGGCAGTGCCAGCTGAATGGTATCGTGGAAGCCTTGAGTATCCAAAATGACGTGATCAGCGGGGCTCAACAACATGATGGCGTCAGGGTCGCGTTCCACCAGCATCAGTGCCGCAATGGCCGCTGCCGGGGCAGTGTTGCGCCCAATGGGTTCTAAAATGATGGCTTCGGCCTGAATGGATGCTTCGCGAAATTGTTCGGCGACAATAAAACGATGTTCATCGTTACACAGTATCAGGGGCGGATTAAAGGCATTGCCTGAGATGCGAAGGGCAGCTTCCTGGAGCATGGTTTTATCCGATGCCAGCGCCATGAATTGCTTCGGGAACCCGCTTCTGGACATCGGCCATAAACGTGTTCCTGTGCCCCCTGCAAGCAGCACGGGCCAGATCGTGCCAAAATGAGACCCATTCCCGGTCATCGTTTTCTCCACTTCGTTTGCGTCTTGCTAGCGTAATTTATGCACCCCGACAAGCGCAACCCGGGTTTTTGAATAATCGTAGGGGTTGAGGGTTGGTAAATAATCTTGAAACGGCACTAGCCTAGATGGGCTCAATATGCCTATCCTTTCAACAGGTAAGCTTAAGATTGTTGTAAAGGGGATTGGCCATGGCGCTAAATGACATCCTGGTTCATATCGATTCATCACCGGCAGCACCCGCACAACTAGATTATGCGGTCAGACTGGCTGAAAAGCATGAAGCCCATCTTTCCGCACTCTATGTCATTGCGATAGCACCCATCCATCAATACACCGAAGCCGATCTTGGTCCGGAACTGATTGAGGCCCATGATCGTTTCATGCGGGAATCCGCAGCTGAGGCCAAGGCCATGTTTGATGCCCGGGTCGCCAACAGTTCCATCACAGCCGAATGGCGCCAAGTCGAGGGTGCCGTTCCTGAAATGGTGGTGCTGCATTCACGCTATGCCGATCTGGCTGTTTTAGGGCAACGTATCGTTGGCCGTCTTGATGCCGGTGCGGCGCCTGAATTGCCAGATCATGTGGTGCTGGATGTTGGCCGCCCCGCAGTGGTCGTGCCCCATTCATTCGAGCCTCAAACCATTGGTTCCCGGGTGTTGTTGGCCTGGAATGCAAGCCGTGATGCGGCCCGTGCGGCCAATGATGCCCTGCCCATTCTTCAGGCCGCAGATGACGTTCGCGTCATGATCATTAATCCTGAAAAAGGCATTATGGGCCATGGCGAGCTGCCCGGTGCAGACATCGCCACCCACCTTGCGCGCCACGGTGTCAAAGCAGAGGTGGTTGAGGTGACGGCTGGTCGTAAAAAGGTTGGCGATGAATTACTTTCGCAGATCAACGCTTTCAATGCCGATTTCATGGTAATGGGGTCTTATGGCAGTTTTCGGCTGCGCGAACTGGTTTTCGGTGGCACCACAAGGCGTATCCTTGAAGCGATGACCGTTCCCATTTTGATGTCGCGATAACGCGCTTTAAATTTACGGATAAGCAGCGCTTGGTTCAGTCGCTTGTGCGCGTTGCCTTTGGGTCCAGCGCATCTTGAAGGCCGTCGCCGATAAAGTTGAAGGCGATCACGGTAATAAAAATCGCCAGTCCCGGATAAACCACCTGCATGGGCGCGGTCCAGACCAGTTCCTGTGCCCCGGTCAGCATGTTGCCCCAGCTGGCAACAGGGGGGTGGATGCCGAGGCCAAGGAAACTCAGGACCGATTCCAGCAAAATGACATTGCCAACGGTAAGGGTGGTGGCAACGATAATCGGGGTTACGACGTTTGGCAGAATGTGGATGGCCATGATGCGCAGGTCTGAGGCTCCACTGGCGGTGGCGGCCGATACAAAATCCAGTTCCCGAACACTTAAACTCGCACCGCGCACCAATCTGGCAACGGTGGTCCATCCAACCAGAGCGATGATGAAGATAATCCGGTAAAGATCGATATCAGGATTTTGTGCCAGACTTTCGCTGAGCCCCAGCTTGTTCAGGTCCACTGCTGCCAGCACAATCAGAAGGGGCAGCAACGGCAGGGCGATCACCCCGTCTGTCAGGCGCATCAACAAACCATCCATGCGCCCCCCGTAATAGCCCGCAATCAGGCCGACAATGGTGCCGATCACGGCGGAGATAACAGCGGCCGACAGTCCAACAATCAGCGAGACTTGGCCACCGCGTAAAAGCCTTGCCAGAAGGTCGCGGCCCAGTTCATCGGTGCCTAAGGGGTGGGTAAATGATGCCGTTGTCAGTCGGTGGTCCAGATCAACCTGCGTGGGATCAAGACCAAACAGGGTTTCCATGATGGATGCCCCAAAAACAAACAGGGACATCAAGACGAGGACGAAAGCCGAAATCAAGGCCATTTTGTGGGTGGCGAAGCGGCTGATAAAAATCTGCCATGTGCTTAGCCCAGTGGCTGCGGTGTCTGTGGTGTCTGTGGTGTTGGTTAGGGGAACGGGCATGGACATGGTTAGCTGCCCCCCTTTGTTTTGGCAGATTTTCCGCCGCCGAGCGATATGCGCGGGTCCAGCCAGGCATAGGTGATATCGGCTCCAAGGTTAGCCAGCAGCGTCACCAAGGTCGCCAGTAAAAGGGTCACCAGTGCCATGTTGTAATCATTGCCCATGATGGAGTCGAAAATCAGTTTTCCCATGCCCGGATAAGCAAACATGGTCTCTGTGATCAGGGCACCGGAAAACAGGGTTCCGAAAGAAAGCGCGATCACGGTGGTTACCGGGATCAAGGCATTGCGGAAGGCATGGCGCCGGACCACCTGGCCGCGGGTGGCGCCCTTGGCAAAGGCCGTGCGGATATAGTCCTGGCGCATGACCTCGATCATGGACGCCCGCATAAAACGGGTATAGGAGCCGATGGAAAATACCGTCAGGGTGATCACGGGCAGCACCAGATGGCGGGCCGTATCGATGAAGCCCCCACCATTGATGGCCGACACGCCCGATGCAGGCAGGATGGGGATTAGGACGGCAAACACAATAATCAGCATCAAAGCCAGCCAGAAGACGGGTACGGAAATGCCTGCAAAACACAACAGGTTGATGATGTGATCTGCGCGGCTGTTTTGGTGGATGGCAGCGTAAGCCCCGGCGGGGATGGCAATGGCGACAGAGGCGATGAAAGAGAGCCCCATCAGGTTAATGGTGTTGGTCATGAATGGTCCCATCACGTCCAACACCGGGCGGATATGAAGTCTGGAATTCCCGAAATCTCCGCCAAGGGCTTTCATGGCCCAGTTGTAATAGCGTTCCAGCAAGGGTTGATCGAGCCCGTAAACGGCGCGCAACCGGGCGGCATCGGCGGGGGTAAGACGGGGATCGGATTTAATCATCAGGTCAATGGGATCGCCCGGCATGAGCCCGATCAGGGCATAAATGACAAAAGACATGATGATCAGCACAAAGACCGACTCGACCAATCGTCCAGCGATATAGCGGATCATTGGCTACCTCCCGGACCGGGAATCGGATTATGGCAGGCCGCTTTATGATCGGCATTGCGCTCGGTTGCTTCCAGCAATGGCATGGTGATTTTGCAGGTTTCCGTGGCGCGGGGACAGCGGGGATGGAACGGGCATCCAGAGGGTGGATCAATGGGGCTGGGCACATCGCCTTGGGGTGATGATCCTGATCGTTTGCCATTGCCCGGTACGGGGACCGCATCAATCAGGGTTTGCGTGTAGGGGTGGTGGGGATGGGTAAACAGCATTTCGCGGGGCGCGCTTTCGACCACATGGCCCAGATACATGACAACGATGTGATCGGCAAAATGATTGACCACCCCAAGGTCATGGCTAATGAACAAAAAGGCGAGACCGGCTTCATCCTTCAGGTCTTTTAAAAGGTTGAGGATTTGGCTCTGGATAGAAACATCAAGAGCAGACAAGGGCTCATCGGCAATAATCAGTTCCGGGTCAATGGCAAGGGCCCGCGCTATGGCGATGCGCTGTCTTTGGCCCCCTGAAAATTCATGGGGATAGCGTGTTGCATCCGATGCCCTGAGCCCAACCCGAGCCATAACTTCTTCGACCTTTGCTTGTCGGGTCTCAGACGTCCCAATCCCGTGTATGACCAAGGGCTCCTTGATGATGGTGCCAACGTGCAGCCGTGGGTTCAAGGACCCAAAGGGGTCTTGGAACACCATCTGCATGGCGCGTCGCGCGGATTTGAGCGCGCGTCCTGAAAGTGCGGCAAGGTCTGCGCCCCGAAAATGGACGGTCCCGAAATCGGGCCGATATAAATTGGCAATGGCGCGTGCGGCCGTGGATTTTCCGCAGCCAGATTCGCCCACCATCGCCAGCACTTCGCCTTTTCGAATGGTCAGGTCTATGCCGTTAACCGCATGGACTTTTTCTGCAACACCAAAAAATCCGCGTTTGGCCAACGGGAAATGTTTAACCAGCCCCCGGACTTCTAAAAGAAATTCTGTGCTGCTCATGACACATGCCCCGCTTTAAAACAGGCGGCCAGATGGCCTGTGCGGGTTGGATCAACGTTAACAAGATCTGGCATCGATGCGCGGCAGGCATCATCGGCCTGGGGACAGCGATCGGCAAAGGCGCAACCGGGGATGGGAATGCCCGGTTCCGGCACTTGGCCAGCGATGGTAGGCAGCCGGTCTCTGGGGGCACCTAAACGCGGCACGGTTTCAATTAAGGCCCGGGTATAGGGGTGGTGGGGGTTGGCAAAAAGATCATCGGCGCTGGCCTGTTCTGCGATGCGGCCCGCATACATGACCATCACTTCATCGGCGATTTCCGAAATAACACCAAGATTATGGCTGATGAATAAAATAGCCATGCCGAAATCATCCTGCATTTCCAGCATCAGGTCGATGATTTGGGCCTGTATGGTGACATCAAGGGCCGTGGTGGGTTCATCGGCAATGACAAGATCGGGCTTGCAAATCAGGGCCATGGCAATCAGTGCGCGCTGGCGCATGCCGCCGGACAGTTCGTGGGGATAGGCATCCATGCGACGGTTGGGTTCAGGAATGCGCACCCGTTCCAACATACCCAGTGCCGCATCACGGGCTTCTGAATTGCTGCATTTGTGATGCAACGACCATGCCTCAGCAATTTGCACCCCAATGGTAAGCACGGGATTGAGCGCGGTCATGGGTTCCTGGAAAATCATCGAAACGCGTTCACCACGAATGGCGGTCATGGCATCAAGATCAAGTTTGGTGGTATCGGTCCCGCCAAGATGGATGCTGCCGGTTGTGATATGGCCGGGCGGCGGCACAAGCCCCAAAATAGCCAGCGCCGTCATGGATTTGCCACAACCAGACTCACCAACCAGACCCAGGGTTTGGCCTGGGCTGATTTCAAAACTGATATCTGATAGCGCGTGAAAAATACCGTGGGGAAGGGGGAAGCCAACCCCAAGCCGGCTAACGTTTAATACGGGGGGCTTAGTTGGCGGCGGTGGCATCGAGAATGATCTTAATCGCCGGTTTCCTGTTTTGCCAAAGCATGGCGTTCATAGGCCGCTTCCAGCAATGTGGTCGAGCTGCGTTTTTCGACTTTGGCACCCCCAAGGGCTGCAGGGCCCGCGCCAATGGCGGACAGGTCAACTTCCAGCGCATGTAACAAGGCATCGGCCACGGCCAGTTTGCCTTCGGTGCAAGCCTGAGCGTGGGCTTCAATGATTTTGTCACTTATTCTGCGTCTTGGGGTCGCCATGTCGCATCCTCTTGTTCGGTGTCGTGTCATGGGTGAAACGACCACCCTGAAAACTTTCTGGCGCCAGATTAACGAATCAGCGCTTTGTCGCAAGAAACTTTTTCAATTTATCCCACAATTTAAGGTTTTTCGGCCCGCCATTCCTCAATCCACAGCGTCGTTGGGTCCTGATGGCCGGTGGGATTGATCCCTTTCAGCCATTTGGGGGTGATAAAGGGATCAGCCCGGAAAAATAGCGGGATGACAGGAAGATCCTCGGCATAGGTTTTTTGAAGCCTTGCCCATAAAATGCGGCGCTTTTCACGATCAAGTTCCAGCTCAATGCCATCAAGAAGTTTATCGACTTCGGGGTTCTTGTAGCTGGTGTAATTCTGCCCGGACCAGTTGTTGGCAGCGGTGGTAATATGGTTTGAATGAAGGGTTTGGCGTGGCACGCTTTCGGGGGCCGATAGCCAGGCAAACATGGCCATGGCCTTGAATTTTCGCTTTGTGACAGTTTCGCCGAAATAAACTCTTGCCGGTTCATTGCGGATGCGAATTTCGATGCCAACCTTTCGCCATTGGCTCTGGAGAATTTGTTGGACCAGTTCTCTGGAACGGTTGCCTGCCGTGGTCATCAATTCAAAGGACAGGCGCACGTCCTTTTGGTTGATGCGATAACCATCACCGTCACGCTTTTGCCAGCCGGCACTGTCCAGCAGGGCATTGGCACGGGCCGGATCGTATCGGTAGCGCGGCGTATTTTTGTCAAAAATCCAATCCAGCGGATTGACGAAGCTGTTGGCGACGGGTTGGCGGCCATCAAATAATTTTTTGGTGATTTGATTGCGATCAATGGAACGGATCAGCGCCTGGCGAACGCGCCGGTCAGCCAGAAAAGGGTTTTCAAGGTTTAGATCAAGATGTTCATACACAAGACCCGGCTTGAACTGGATATTGAAATTCTTGCCATGGCGTTTGGCAAAGGCAATGCCCTGATCAAGAGACAGGCCCAATTCTCCGGCAATGTAGCTGATTGACCCTGATAGCAGGTTTGCTTCCAGGGCGGCGGTGTTTTCAACAATCTGGATAACGACTTTTTTGAAATGGGGTTTGTTGCCCCACCAGGTCGGGTTGGGTTCCAGCACAATGCGGGACCCGGTCATTTTTTCGGTGATGCGGTAAGGGCCAAAATAAAGGCCTTTATTGGTGCTGTCGGTATCATAGGCCGTGCGCAGCCGGTATTCCTTCGGGTCTTTGAAATTTGCACCTTCAATGTGGGCGGGCAGCAATTGGAAATTATTCACGGCGTTGTAATCAAAGGTCAGCCGATCAAGATGAAGGGTAAAGGTCTTATTATCATGGGCATCAATGCGAAGGATGCGGCGGTATAATTCACCATCGGCAACCCCACTGGCCGGGTGCTTGCCAACCTTGTAGGTGAACAAGACATCTTTGGTGGTGACCGGTATGCCATCGCCCCAGCGGGCATTTTTCTGGATGGTGTAGGTAACGGCCACCCCGGTGCGGCCATTGGGCAGTTTTTCTGGCTTGGCCAGACCATTTTCCAGTGTTGGCAATTTTTCACAAAGCGAACAAACCAGTTTCCATTCCGCGTTGTGATGGGTCAGCGGCCTGCGCACCATGGCCAAAACATAAGTCTTGGCCAGCATGGATTCGATGTTTGGATTTAACGTTGCCGGATACTGGGTCATGCCAATGACCAGAGTGTCGCGGTTGGATTTTTCTTCGCCACAGGCCGAAAGCCCCAACGTAAGACAAAGTGCAATTAGAGAGAAGCCAAGACGTTTGGAATGAAAAAGGTGGCGCATGGTTTTTTGCCCCGCCCTGCTGTCTAGTCGGCTTTGCCGCCATGGGCGGCGGACCAGCCATGGGGGTCATCCAGAAAGGCGCGCACAGCGGCGATTTTTTCCGGGGAAAAATAATTGCCTTCTTCTGCGGCCTTTACCACATCGGCCCAAACCGCAAGCCAAACCAGCTTGACGCCAAGGCCTTCCAGAACATTTAGGGCTTCGGGAAAAATGCCGTAATAAAACACAACAAAAACACGATCCACGGTGCTGCCGGCTTCGCGGATGGCATTGATGAAATTAATTTTAGAACCGCCATCCGTTGCAAGATCTTCGATCAATGCCGTGTGGCTGCCTTTCGCCATATCGCCTTCGATTTGGGCCATGCGGCCAAAGCCCTTGGGTTGTTTGCGGACATACAGCATGGGCAGATTCATTTTTGAAGCAATCCATGCGGCGTATGGAATGCCCGCCGTTTCTCCGCCGGCGACAGAATCGAGGGATTTGTCAGAACCAGTCGTGGCAAGGGCATCGACCGCGTGATCAATGATCAGGTCACGTTCTTTGGGGAACGAAATGATTTTGCGGCAATCAATATAAACCGGACTGGCACGGCCAGAGGTGAGGATATAAGGCTCTTCCGGGCGGAAATTCACGGCCCCGATATCCAGTAAAATTTTGGCGGTTTGCTGGGCTGCTTTTTCTTCTTGGGCGCTTCGGTTGCTGAGTGTCGTTGTCATGGTTCTTTTTAACCCGTCATTGCGCGGAAACCAATGGTTTGAATCGCGGTTTTTATTTTTTTCTGATTCAAGTGCGAGCAACACGATGCGTGGGATCGCCCGGGGGTGCTTTGGTTTTGTAACAATCGTTCTAATTTTAGCTTTTTTTGAAACAAAACCGCCACTTTTGTGGGTTGTTCCCCAAGCCATCCTGGCCCACCATAACGCCCCGCTTGATCGTGGTTATCCCCGGAGGCAAAAGGTGAAACACCCTTTGAAATTGATCTTGGATAAATTATTCCGCCTAAAACTGGCTCGTAATGATGCCGGTGGGGTTCTGGCCTATGGTGCTGTGTTTGCAGCCCTGGCCGCAGGGGCGACTGCCTTTTCGGTCGATTACGGTCGTATTTCGGTGTTGCGAACCCAGGTGCAAAACCGGGCCGATGCCGGTGCCATGGCGGGTGCCGCCCAGTTGGATGGAAAAGACGGTGCCCGGGCGCGTGCGCAAAACATTGCCATGAATGCCATTTCAGAGCGTACGGGGATTTCCGCTGGTTCATCCGATATGAGCATTTTTACACCCACTTTTTATGCATCTTACGGCGCGGTGCCAATCGCGGCTGTGGGCGATGATGATGCCAAATTTATCGAGGTCAAGGTGACCCCGAAACAGGTGAATTTTATGTTTGCCCCCATCTTGCGTGCGATTTCGGGGTCGGCCAACAGCAATTCGGCATTGGTTGGGGCCCGCGCGGTGGCTGGGCCCAACCCGTTTATTTGCCATGCCCCACCGATGATGTTGTGTAATCCAGCCGAAGAAGATCCTGCCCTTGATCTTGACCTTGCGGCAAATTTTGGTCGCCAAATTGTTCTCAAAGAACCCGAAAGTGGTGGCGGGCCATGGACACCGGGAAATTTCGGATTGCTGTCCCTGCCCGATGGTTCTTCGGGGGCGGCCGATATCGAAGCGGCCCTGGCGGCAACGACACCCGATGATTGTTATACCCTGGACGTGACCACGGCACCGGGGTCGAAAACCAACAAGGTCAAAAATGGCATCAATGCCCGGTTTGATATGCCGGGCGGGCTGATCCCGCCTGCCCCCAACGTGATCAATTATCCCCGTGATGATGATGTGATCACAGAAACTGCCGGACGGTTGGGCAGTGGCATCTGGGATATTGCCACCTATTGGGCGGCAAAACACGAAGGTGCCGCCGTACCGGTGGTGCTTCTGGGTGCCAGCCGCTATCAGACCTATCTTTATGAACAAGGGCTCAGCTATGCCCATCAGGGCAAGGAAACCATCTATCCTGTGCCCGATCCATTGCCCGCAGGGTTTGAGACCGTTGTGCCGCCACCGGCAGATATTCCTGTGGCGGTTGATCCAGCCAACAGTGATGACCCAAATTTTGATGGGGTGCCGGTCAATGTGGTTGCCACCAATGGCGAAGCCCGGCGATTGCTTAAGGTGGCGATCCTTAATTGTATTAGCGATGGGGTCAACGGCAAGGGCACCTATCCGACCACGGGGAACTATGTCGATATTTTTGTTACTGAAACGGTTCAGGACCCGCCAAATGCCGCCATTTATGGCGAAATCGTCCGCCCCGTGACGACCATCAGTTCACCGGATTTTCATGCCAATGTCAGACTCGTTCGTTAAATTCTGCAAATTTTGCGCGCGCTTTCGACGCGCATCAAAGGGCAGCATCGCCGTTGAATTTGCGTTGCTGGTGCCGGTGATCCTGACGATCTTTCTGGTTCTGACCGAAGTGGGGCGTGCGCTGTATCAGGCCAATGCGGTGGAAAAGGGCGTGCGCGCGGGCGCGATGTTTGTCTCGCGGACCACTTTGCCGCTAAACGCTGCCGATCAGGCAACAGCAGAAAACCTGGTCAGAACCGGCGACCCCGTTGGGACGGCGGTTCTGCTGGCATCGGGCTGGGGGTTGCCCGGGGCATCGCTTAACATTGATGCCGATGGAAGTTTTGATCCCGGTGCGGGCGCCGTGGCGGTGATCACGATTGCGGCGCAAGTGCCGTTTGATCCCTTGATGCCCGGATTGATGGCTTATTTCGGTCTTGGGTCGGGCTACCAGATTGCGGCCATGCACCAACAGCCCTATGTGGGCAATTAGGCCGGATCATGTCCAATTCCCTTAATTTAAAAACCAAACCCCTGCGAACCAAACGAGGTTGGCTGCGACGGTTCACCCGGGCGCAATCAGGGGCAGCAATCGTCGAATTCGCGTTTGTGGCACCCCTGTTGGTGATTATGACCTTGGCCATTTTTGAATTCATGATGGTGATGTTTGATTACCACCGTGCCGGTGAAGCAACCCGCCAAGGGGTACGCACTGCCGCCATTGAAGCATCGGTTGGGGATCTTGATGGGCTGGAAGCGGCGGGGGATGTTGTCTTTTGCACCGGGAATGCGGGGGGGGCAACGTGCACCGGCGGGCCGGTGACAACGGCGGCCAGCTTTACCCAGGTGGTATCAGAGATGCAGACGGTGCTGCCCTATATTGGGCCTGAAAATGTTCGCATCGAATATCGCTTCAGTGGCATTGGCGATGCCACCACGCCGGGGGGCATTTTACCCCATGTCACCGTTCGCTTGATTGATCTTGCACGGCCCTTCAGCCTGTTTCAGGCCATTCCGGGCATTCCCAATAGCATTGGGCTTCCGGAATTCGCCGCCAGCTATCTGGGCAATGGAAATGGCATAAGTGGCTAGATTTAAAGCAAAAAATCAAAGTATATAAAATTTTATACAAATTTTATTGTAATTAAAAACAAGTATAAAGTAAATTATTACTAAGTTCTCCAAGTATTTTAATCGTTAATCGGTGACTTTTACTTTCACTTCATGGATAGTCTTTTGGTATTACTATGCCGGCCATGGGGGTTGGTAACACTTGGGGGACTTCACAATGATTATTCAGACCCTTCGTAACCTGTTAAATGACGAATCTGGTGCCACGGCCATTGAATATGGCTTGATAGCCGCACTCGTCTCTGTTGCTGCCATTGGTGCCTTGACGGCTATGGGTGGCTCTCTTGAAGCCATGTTCACAACGGTTTCTGACAGCCTGTCTTGTGCTGTGGATGCCGCTGCTTGTGCACCTGCGGTATAAGGCTAAAGAATTGCCCCAACGTTCGGGGGGGTGCTTTGAAACGGGTCGCCCATTGCTGTCAAAGCAGTTGGCGACCCGAATTCACCTAAAGGTTTCGTTTTAAACGACATTGGATGGTTAAATGGGCGAAAATATTATCAGTCAGTTTGTACTTCTTGGATTTTCGGGTTTGCTGTTGTGGGCAGCACTTACCGATATTCAAAGCCTGACCATTCCCAATAAAATTTCCGGCGCAGTTGCTGCATTGTGGGTTTCCCATGGTGCAGTTTTGCTGCTTTCAGGGGTGCCGGTTGGCACGGTGCTCAGTGGCCCGGGTGCGGGGCTTTTGGCCCTGATCGGGGGGGCAGTTTTGTTTCAACTTCGCCTTGTTGGTGGGGGGGATGTCAAACTGCTGGCGGCATCGGCCATGTGGGCCGGGCCATCCCTGTTGTTGCCCCTGATCATGACCGTTCTATTGGCAGGCGGTGTTTTAGCGCTGGTGATGTTGGCGGCACGGTCGGGCCAAGTTTTTTTTGGCAAGGTTGTGACCTCTGGGCCTGTTGGGCCTAGCGGGTCTGGAGATCATCCCTTCAAAACCATGATGGGCACAAAAATTCCCTTTGGCGTTGCCATTGCTGCGGGCGGCCTGATGGTGGCATTTCGCCTGGCTGGATTATAGAGGTCGAACATTATGAATTTGCGCACCTTGATGATGATTGGAACGGCACTTGTTGCTGCGGTGATGACAGCCTTGTTTGCACGGGGCTGGTTAAATTCTGAACGCGCCGCCATGGCGAGCAATGGCAAGCCCGCCCATTACATTCTTGTCGCCAAGAAAAACATTCCAGCCGGAAAATTTATCAAGCGTGAAAATATGCGTTGGCAAGGCTGGCCCAAGGGATCGCTCTCCCCGGCCTATGTGGTCAAGGGCAAGGGCAAGATGTCAGATTTTGATGGTGCCGTGGTGCGTCGTGGACTGGCCGGTGGACAACCCCTTAGTAAAGCAGTTGTTGTACGTCCGGGGGAACAAGGGTTCCTTTCCGCCGTGTTGACCCCGGGCAAGCGCGCGGTTTCCATTCGGGTGAATGCCATTACAGGAATTTCCGGGTTTGTTTTTCCGGGGGACCGGGTTGATCTTATTTTGACCCATGTTGTCCGGGGGGGCACTAAGGGTGCGTCCCGTCTGGTCAGCGAAACGGCCCTGCAAGATATTCGCGTGATTGCCGTTGATCAAAATACCAACGATCAAAAAAGCAAGACCAAGGCAACGATTGCAAAAACGGTGACCTTTGAAGTGACACCGAAACAGGTTGAGAAGGTTTCCATTGTCACGCGGCTTGGGCAAATTTCTTTAAGCCTCCGCAGTCTCGCTTCTGAATCAAAAGAGTCAGATTCTACAGAGCAACAAATCGTCATGCATAAAAAGAACCGCGCCGGCCTGACGTTGGATACCGAGGTAAGTCGCGTGTTGGGACGCTCTAATTCCAGGGGTGGCGGCATGCAGGTTGTCCGTGGTTCCAAGGTGCAGGAGCAGCGGTACTAGGCCCCCGGGCCAGTGCTGGAGGAAATATCATGATCCAAAAATTATCCATCATAGCGGTTGTTCTGGTGAGTTTGGTTGCATCTGCGACCCAACCGGTTGCAGAAAAAGACCCAAGACGTATTGAGGTGGTCAAGACTGAAAAACGGTTGGTTTCTGTAGAGATGGGCAAAGGCCAGATGATCCGACTCGGCGGGCCGGCAACGTCGGTCTTTATTGGTGACCCAGCGATTGCCGATGTACAGGTGAAATCACCCACCCTTGTTTACCTGTTGGGAAAAAAGGCCGGGGAAACATCGCTTTATGCGGTTGATGCCAAAGACAGAATCCTTGCTAATCTTCGGGTTTCGGTGACCCACAATCTTCAGCCCATCCGCGATGGACTGCGCGCGCTTCACCCCGATAGCTATATAGAAGTGGCGACGGTGGGGGATGCTGTGATGTTGCGCGGCGTGATTAAATCGGCCCGTATTGCAGAAGATGCCCGGGCATTGGCGGCGCGATATGTGGGCGGGGATAAAAACATTATCAACCAGTTGCAGGTTCGTGGCCCCAATCAGGTCAATCTGCGAGTGCGGGTGGCTGAGGTTTCCCGGGCCGTGGTTAAACAAATTGGCATTAACTGGGATGCGGTCATGAGCACCGGGGCATTTGCCTTCGGTCTGGCCACGGGCAATGTGGCGGGCACGTTGGGCGCGGCAGTGACGCGCACGGCGGGCGCAGACAGTGTATTTGCTAATTTTAAAGCCGGTGGGCTTGATCTTAATGCCGTTTTGGATGCGCTTGAAAATGAAGGATTGGTAACGGTTCTGGCCGAACCCAATTTGACCTCTGTCACTGGTGAAACTGCCAGCTTTCTGGCGGGTGGTGAATTTCCCATCACGGTGCCCCAGTCCGATGGTCAGGTCACGATCGAGTTCAAGAAATTTGGCGTTGGCCTGTCTTTCACCCCAACCGTGCTGGATGAAACCCGTATTAGCCTGAAGGTTCGCCCAGAGGTCAGCCAGTTGTCATCAACGGGTGAGGTAAGACTCAACAGTATTGCAATTCCTGCCCTTTCCACCCGGCGCGCGGAAACCACAGTGGAACTGGGTTCGGGCCAGAGTTTTGCCATTGCAGGGCTCATCCAGAATAATGTCAGCCACGATGTTCGAAAATTTCCGGGTCTGGGCGATGTTCCGGTATTGGGTGCATTGTTTCGGTCTGATCAGTTCAAGCGGAACGAAACCGAACTGGTGATCGTTGTCACCCCTTATATTGTCCGCCCGTCTTCTTCCTCAAAGTTTGCCGATCCGACCCAGGGGTTCACCATGCCGAGTGATCGTGAACGCACCATAGGTGCTGCCCCCCTATACAAGCAAAAGCCTGGTGCGGGCCATGCAGCGGTCCGCCCCCGGCGCGGACGCGGTCTTGTCGGCTCAGCTGGATTCACGCTGGAATAGTCAAAGGGATAACGGGAGTTAAAACCAATGCCAAAATCCGTAGATAAAAATTTCCCCGTGAAAGCCAAATCCAGTGTTGTTTTATTGGGGCGTTTGGGGCTGGTCTGTTTGTTGGCTCTGTTTGTCACCGCCTGTGGCACGCCGCCTGATTCTGCATTCTGGTCCAGTGCCGCATCGCCAAAGATAAATAAGGTATCCCTTGTTGCCCTGAATTTTGATGTGCCCTTTGAAGGCCAGAAAACGGATTTGAAACAGGCGAGCCGCCGCGCTCTGGATGGGTTTCTCAGGCGCCAGAATATTAATTATAGTGATCAGCTTTATGTGGTTGCCGGGATTGATATTGTGACGCCTTTGGCAATGATCCGCGCAAAAACCATTCGCAGCTATCTTTTGCGAAAAGGGTATCGATCAGAACTTTTGGATCGTGCGGAATGGGCGGGTGGCAAAATTCAAAAGGCAAACCGGCCTACAGTTCGGATTGTGGTTCATCGTTTTGTGGTAACCGCGCCCCGTTGCCCTGATTGGCGAAAAACCCCTGCAAGTGATGGTGCCAATACGCAGAGTTCTAATCTTGGCTGTGCCAATACGGTCAATTTGGGCCTGATGGTGGCCAATCCCCGTGATCTGGTTTCCGGGCGCGAAACCGGGCCCATGGATGGTACCCGGGCAGCAGCGGGGATCAATCGTTATCGCAATGGCAAAGTAACCAAGCTTCTGGATTCAGGGACGACCGAATGAGTGAATTATTAGAGGTACAAGACAATGACCCAGCATGGATGGATGGTTCAATGAATGCTGAATTCTCCAGTGTGATGGCGTTTCTTGGCGATGACCTGACCATGCAGACCGTGTCGCGGGTTGGTGTTGATATGGAATGGCCGGACCCAGTGATTGAGGGGGGTGGCATCGGTGCTGCCATTGATTGTTTTGCCAATGCTGATTCCCCGGCCCTTTTGTTTGTAGATGTGGCCGATTGTGTGGAACCCATGGATGACATCAGTGCCCTGGCCGATGTCTGTAACCCAGATACCCGCGTTATCGCCATAGGGTCGGTCAATGATATTGGTCTTTATCGCGCCCTGATTGATTGCGGTGTTGTCGATTATTTGGTCAAACCGGTTATGCCGGGTGATCTGGCATCGGCGGCTAACAACGCCACCAAAGAAGATGTTTCCCCCGAACAGATTGAAGATGAAAATAGATTGTTTGTGGTGACCGGGACAAAGGGTGGCATTGGTGTCTCTGCCATCGCTGCCAGCCTTGCCTGGCAGGTTTCTGAAAAATCCGGCCAGGGAACGGCATTGGTGGATCTTGATCTGGCGTTTGGGACAACGGCCCTGACCATGGATGTGGAACCGGGAAACGGATTGACAGAAATCCTTGCCGAACCCGATCGTATTGACCCTTTGTTTCTTGAACGCGTTGGTGTTCCGGTTGGGAAAAACCTGTCCTTGTTTGCAACAGAAATGCCGTTATCAAATGTTGCGCCACTTCAGGCCGCTGCGGTTAATGTATTGTTTGAAGAAATGCTCAGCACCCGAAGCCGCGTAATCGCTGATATCCCGGCAAATATCCTTGTCGCTGAGCCCCAGTTGATGGGTGAAGCCGACCAAATCGTTCTGGTGACGGATTTATCCCTATCAGGGATGCGCGATACGTTGCGGTTCAAAAAGCTGGTTGAAGAAATTACATCAGCAGACAAAATCTGTCTGGTCGCCAATGCGTCAAGACCATCACCTAACGACACCCTTCCCAAGGGCGAATTTGAAAAGGCCGTGGGCCTTAAATTTTCCTGCGAGGTGCCGTTCGATGTGAGGGGCACAGACCAGATCGCTAATCGTGGCCAAGTCAAAGGCAAGGCCGGCAGGGCATTGGAAAAACTGGCTGATCATTTGATGTGTCCCGGGGACAATGTTGGGGGGCATAAATCCAGCATGGAATCCAAGCACGTGTTTGGTGCAGCGGCAAAGAAATTTTCCGCACTGTTCGGGGGAGGCAAAAAATGAAGGGCCAGGGTTTCGGAAGACGCAAATCCAGTTCGGCCCATGCCTTGAAAATGGCGGTAGAGCCGGGTGTGGCAAAGGCAGATGCTTTGGCATTCACGCTGAAGGTTGTGGACATCAATGCCGGGCAAAAGCATGAAGCAGAAAATACAGCCCCTGATCTTGAAGCCGATGCGCCAGTGCAGTCGTCGCCCGAATCCGAGCACTTGCGATCCCAGGTCCAGGCCAAGCTTTTACAAAAGGTTGATGTGACCATTCTGGCCCGCTTGCCGAGAGCCGATATTGCCCGTGAAATCAGCACCATTGTGGAAGAAATTCTTGCAGAAATATCGTGCGATGTCGATGCGCTGGAACAGCGCAATTTGGTGACAGCACTGGTGCAGAATATCACCGGAAATGAAACCAGTGAACCCAGTGAGCCAAATGACAAGGCGTTGTTTGCAGAGGCAAAGGCGGCGCTGTCAGAGGGGTTAGGTGAGGGAGAAAAATTACCATCTTCTCTGGCCCAAACGCCAATTCAGAATGCCAAAAGCGACATTCAGGCAGCCTTGATGGAACGGATTGACGTAACAGCGGCATCGCGCCTTCCGCGCAAGGAACTGGCCAATCAGATCAGTGACGTTGTGGTGGAAATTCTGGGCGAAATGAAAATTCAGCTCAACCTCATTGAACAACGTGATCTGGTTTCCATGCTGCTCAATGACATGCTGGGGCTGGGGCCGCTGGAGCCATTGCTGGAAGATGAGAGCATTACCGATATCATGGTCAATGGCCCCGATCAGGTCTATGTGGAGCGGAGCGGAAAGCTCGAATTGACCGATGTGCATTTTCGCAACAATGCCCATGTTATGAACATTGCCACCCGGATTGTCAGCCGCATTGGGCGGCGCATTGACGAATCACAGCCCTTGGTCGATGCGCGCCTTGAAGATGGCAGCCGCGTCAATATTATTGCCCCGCCATTGGCCATTGATGGGGCATCCATCTCGATCCGAAAATTTGCAAAGCAAGGGATCACCCTTGAGCGCATGGCAACGCAGGGGAATATGTCAGAGCCGCTGGCCAAATTATTGATGATCGCATCACGGTGCCGGCTCAACGTTCTTATTTCTGGCGGCACCGGTTCGGGAAAGACCACCCTTCTGAATGCCCTCTCTCACCTGGTTGATAATGGAGAGCGCATTGTCACCATTGAAGATGCCGCCGAATTGCAGCTTCAACAACCCCATGTCGTGCGTCTTGAAACCCGGCCCCCAAACCTTGAGGGCAGTGGCGAAATTTCCATGCGCGACCTTCTGAAAAATGCCCTTCGAATGCGCCCCGATCGCATCATTTTGGGTGAAATTCGAGGCAGTGAAGCCCTTGATATGCTGCAAGCCATGAACACCGGCCATGATGGTTCGATGTCAACGGTGCATGCCAACAATCCCCGCGAAGCACTGACCCGTTTGGAAAACATGGTGGCCATGGCCGGGGTCAATCTGCCCAGCCAGGCCGTGCGTACCCAAATTGCATCTGCGGTTCATTTGATCATTCAAATCAGCCGAATGCGCGACGGCATGCGGCGCATCATGAGCGTCGCTGAAGTGACGGGCATGGAAGGTGATGTCATTACATCCCAGGAATTGTTTTCCTATGACTTTGAAGGCCAAGACCGCGATGACAAATTGATAGGGTCATTCAAATCTTCGGGCATTCGCCCGGCATTCTTTGAACGCGCCGAATATTATGGCCTTGGCCGTGCCCTGATGGAGACCGTGTCATGAGCGGGCTTTCCCTGACGTTTCTGGTTTTTGTGATCACATTTGCAGGTGCGGTGTTGTTGGTGAAAGCTGTCGCTATTGGTCGGGCCACGCAGGCCCGCCGCAAGCGGGTTAATGCCATTCGTGCCCATATTGAAGGTTCTGGCGGGGCAGAAAATTCTGGTGTCATCGATGCCCGGGTTGTGCGTGATGACCATGGCAATGCCAAGAAATTTGAGCGCATATTGGCCCGTATTTTGCCGCGACGAAAAGTTCTGGCCAACCGCTTGCGTGAGGCCGGTTCGTCTCTTTCTGTTGGGCGCTACGCATCCATAACCAGTGTCACCATACTTGTCGTATCAAGCTTTCTCCGTTTGGGCTTTGGTGTCGATCTGGTTTTTGCGAGTTTGATTGGATTGGCCTGCGGGATGATGGGCCCCCATTTGGTGGTGGGCTATATGATCTCGCGCCGACGGGTTAAATTTACCAAACTGTTTCCCGAAGCCATTGATCTGATGGTGCGGGGATTGAAATCGGGGCTGCCGATTACCGAAACCATGGTCAATGCCGGCGAAGAAATGGCTGATCCCGTAGGCCCAATATTTCGCGAGGTGACAGATGCCATTCGTCTGGGAAAGACGATGGATGAAGCCCTCTGGTCTGCGGCAGATCGCATGAAGACCCAGGAATTCAAGTTCTTTGTCATCAGCCTTTCCGTGCAGCGGGAAACGGGCGGCAATCTGTCTGAAACCCTTGCCAATCTGTCTGATATTTTGCGCAAACGGATGCAGATGGGCATGAAGGTCAAGGCGATGTCGTCAGAGGCACAGTCATCGGCTTATATCATTGGGTCATTGCCCTTTATCATGTTCGGGATTCTTGCATTGATGAACCCCGATTACGCTTTCACGCTGTTCAGAGATCCCCGTGGGCTGATGATGGTTGGCATCAGCGCGGTGATGATGCTGACCGGTGCCGGGGTGATGTACAAGATGGTGAGGTTCGAAATATGACTGAATTTCTGGATGGTTTTGCAGCCAGCTTAGGTGGCGCGCTTCCCATTGGCCTTGCCGGGGTGGCGGCATTTGTTTCGGTGCTTGCTCTGTGTCAGGCCTTTCGATTGCGCAATCCCGTGGTGCAGCGCTCACGGACCATTGTCGACCGGGAGGAAGAATTGCGCACCAACATCACGTCTGCCAGAAAGCGCAAACCCGAATGGGCAGATTCTCAATCTCAGGCGTTCATGAGCGATGTGGTGGCGCGGCTCAAGCTGATGAAGGGTCAAAAGGCGCAGGAATTGCGCGACCATCTGGCCCAGGGCGGGTTTCGTTCAAGAGAGGCTTTGATTGCTTATTTGTTTTTCAAATTGGTCCTGCCGCTGGCCTTTGGCATTGCCGCTATTCTTGCGCTGGAAGTTTTCAACCTCTATCCCATGCCCGCTTTGGGCCGTATTGCTGTGGCGCTTGTGGTGGTTCTTATCGGGGCGTTTAGTCCCGAGATTTGGTTAAAGAACGAAATTGCCAAACGACGCAAGGCGCTGGAAAAAGGGTTGCCCGATGCCCTGGATCTTTTGGTGATTTGCGTTGAGGCGGGATTGAGCCTTGATGCAGGGCTGAAACGGACGGCTGAAGAGATGAAGCACAGCACCCCGGAATTGGCCGATGAATTTTCTCTGACATCGGTCGAGCTTGGGTTTCTGCCGGATCGGTCTGTCGCATTTAGAAATCTTTCATCGCGCGCCGGTATTAAATCGCTCTCTGGCGTGGTCAGCGCCCTTTTGCAGACGGAAAAGTTCGGCACGCCCCTTGCGCAATCCCTGCGGGTTCTGGCATCGGAATTCAGGCAACAGCGTTTAATGCGGGCCGAAGAAAAAGCAGCGCGCCTTCCCGCAACGCTGACCGTTCCCATGGTCGTGTTTATCCTGCCGACCCTGTTTATCGTGTTGATCGGCCCGGCCATTATCAATGTGATCGATAATCTTCGCAGCGTTGGCTAGGGCACCAAACATTAATTCGTAAGATTTGGTTTTGCCCGTTTGACGGCGGTTGCCTGTGCGGCTGTTCCCGCATCTGAGCGCGATACGGTTGTTCGAATTCCCAGAACGGCCTTGCGCCGCTCAGCCGATGCCATGCCACGCACCATTTCATAATAGGCGATGTTGTTGGCAACAGAGCGTTCATCAAGATCAATCCGAAGCAGAATGCGTGCGTTGGTGTTGCGTCCCACAAGGCCGTAAATAAGCGCCAGGTTTTGTCGAATGCGCGGGGTAGACGCGCCTTGGCGAACCATCTTTGACAAGAGCGCGATGGCCCCATCATGATCGCCCGTCAGAGCAAGGGAAAGGGCGAGATTGCCTTTGAGCGATGCATTGCCCGGGGCAAGGCTAAGCCCTGCCCGATAGGCAGCTTTGGCCTCTGCAGGTTTGTTAATTTGGTCCAGTGCGACACCATGGCCGTTATGGGTGGCGGCTTGTGCATGGATGGTGATCGCTTCTTCAAAATACGGGATGGCCAGTGCCGGCTCTCCCATGGAGATCAAAATATTGGCAAAGCCCCGGATCGCACGGGTGTTGGTGGGTTCAATTCTGACCGCTTTGGCCATGATATTGCGGGCTTCATCATAGGCCCCGGCGGCGGCCAGGGTTTCAGCCAATTCAACCAAAATGGCGCCATTTTCGGGATCAGCCGCATGGGCGCGTTTGTAAACATTGATGGCGGAATAAGGGTCCCCGGCATCTCGCATGGCGCGGGCCACCCGCGACAGCGCACCGGCGGTTCCACCGGGCCGGGTCGTCATTTGTTCAATGGGATCATTTCCGGCATTCCGGATGGCGGGGTCTGTGGTGGCACAGCCTGTCATCAAGGATGCCATGCCTAGCAAAAGCAGCCTTTTTTGGTAAAGCCTATATATGTCTCTCATGAGCCTGATTACCCTAGTGAATTACAGGGAGAACCATAGGCCAGAGGGCCTTAGCGTTGTGTGAATAATAGATAAAATGGCATATATAAATTGAGAAACCCATTGCCGACGTAAAACGGGGGACCAATGGCCCCCCGCTTTGAAATCATCTTTATTATCAAGGCCCTAGTCTTTGGCAGAAATGGGTCGGCTTTTGATTTCCCGGCCAAGATAATGGGCCTTTTTCTTGTCATAGAGCAGTTCTGCTACATCGTCGGCATGGAACAGTTTGATCAACTGATCGACTTGTCCAAACATGGGCAAAAGGATCTTGCGCTTCTGGGCGAGATCAAGGGCAATATCCATGTCTTTTTCCTGCCAGGTAAACTTGGTCTCGTCCCAGCGTTCCAGCGTGCCATTGTTGCCCGGGCACTGCATCAGGGTATCGCGCATTTTCTGGCCATCGATGCCATAGGCCTTCGCCAGCAAAATAACTTCGTAATTGGCAATGGAATGGGCCCAATGCAGCATGTTGTTACAGGTCTTGCCAATTTCACCTGCGCCCAGTTCACCCAGATGCGGTGCGGCGCGGGAATAGCATTCCAGAACAGGCTGGGCTTTTTTATAATCTTTTTTGGCACCGCCAACGGTCGACATCAAGACGCCGTCGCGGGCACCATCAAGGCCGAAACAAACCGGCGCATCAATCACGCCAAGGCCACGTTTTTTGGCAATGGCCGCACATTCATGGATCATGTCGGGGTGGCTGGTAGCAGTGATGACAATAACCGCACCTTTTTTGCCAACCTTGGTGATGTCGGTCACGCATTGCTTCACCTGATGGTCATAGCCAACCATAACGATCACAACGTCGCATTTTTTGGCAAGCTCATTTAAGCTGCGGGTGGGGTTCACGCCGTGTTTTTTTGCCGCAGTCATGGCTGACTTGCGCAGATCAAACCCGAACACCTTGAATCGTCCGTCACTTTTGGTGGCAACATGGCGGGCCATTTCTCCGCCCATTTCGCCAAGACCGATAAAGCCAACATTCATTGTCATGAATTTTCTCCCTAATTGATAGAACGCGTGGCCAGCAGCCTTTTGCGTCTTTGAAACCATACTGTGAATTGAATGGCTATTTCGTAGCATGGGTTTTTATAGGTTCGCCAGTTTAAAAGCCCCCGTTGACTTGGCAGATGCCTACGGGGTCTAATTGTTCAATACAAATCTGTAGAAAATTGAAAAACCCCCCGGGAGAATTTGATGGCGCGTGCATTTGAAGATCATTGTTGGCAAGACGTAATTGGTGACGACCTGCGTGAAATTTATGCGTCCTATGAGCGCGATATTTTCGTTGGCGAAAAACCGGCCGTGTTGGCCATTGATCTTTATAACAATGCGTATCGGGGCGGCAATGTGCCAGTGCTTGAAGCCAACCGCGAAAATGCAGGATCATGCGGCGAAAATGCCTGGGCAGCGATTGAACCGACCAAATTGGTGCTGGCCGCAGCCCGTGCAGCCGGGGTGCCGGTGATTTACACCACCCGATACGTTGATACCAATGGGGTCAATTCCACCAACCGTTCCACAAAAAAGAAATTGGTCGCAGATTCCTATGACATCATTGATGAACTGGGGCCTGAAGAAGGTGAACTGGTCATCCACAAAGAACGGGCATCGGCTTTTTATGGCACGCCTTTGGTGGCGCATCTGAACCGCATGGGCATCCGGTCTTTGATTGCATTGGGCGAATCCACATCGGGCTGCGTGCGTGCCAGTGTGGTGGATGGCTATTCAAACGGCTTTCACGTCAGCGTCGTCGAAGAATGCACCTTTGATCGGTCCATGCTGTCCCACAAGGTGAACCTGTTTGATCTGCACCACAAATATGCCGACATCATGCATGTCGAAGAGGTGGTGGATCATCTTGAAGCCATGAAAAAGAACACTTAAAACCGGTTTAGCCTTTAAAGCCGTATATCTTTTTTGCCATATCCTGGGTGATGGTGCCTTCATCAAGGTCGCGCTGGATGGCGTCTCGGTCCCTGTCTTTTGGATCACCACAGCCGCCCCCGCCCGCAGATTCAAGATAGAATCGATCCCCTGCCTTTAAGGCAAACATGCCCGATGCCGGGGTTTCGGTTTCATCTGGCGTGCCTGCATGGATTACAAAGCGGCTGGGTTTCCCTGAATTTCCGCCCCGGATGCCTTCGGGGGGGCATTTGGCCCGGTCATAGCGGCGGATCACGGTGCCATCGGCCAGTAATTCATAGGCGCGGCGAAAGGACAATCCGCCCCGGGCATTGCCCGCACCACCGGAATCGGGGATCAGGGTAAATTCCGTCACCCGGCAGGGAAATTCCGATTCCAGAATTTCGATGGGGGTCACATGAAGATTGGAAAGATGGGTCGCAGTGCAACTGGCCCCATCATGATCGGCACCACCGCCATAGGCAGACCCCAGAATTTCATATTGCAGGCTGGCCTGACCGGGACGGGCTTGTTTTCCCCAATTGATGCCAAGGGCCCCCGATGACCCGGACCCGGCAATGGCGCGTTCTGGCCTGAATTGGCTGAGGGCATCGAGAATAATATCCACCAGTTTCAGGTTTGCCATTTGATAGCTGGAAACCGGTGCCGGTGCGGTGGCACAGGTGATAGTGCCGGGTTTATACGTGAAATCCACCTGATCCCGACAGCCATCATTGAAATGAAGATCAGGCCCTAGACAGCCGATTAGGGAATAAAAACAACAGGCTTCAACCATGGACGGGCGCAGATTAATCGGGCCTTTGGCCTGAACATCGGAATCCGAAAAATCGAAATGAACCCGGTTCCCTTTGACGGTTACCGTCACTGCCATGCGGATCATGCGGTCCAGTTCCACCCCGTCAGTATCCATGAATCCTTCGGCACTGGCCTCACCATCGGGCAGGGCATCAATGGCACCTGCCAGTTCATCGGCGCTGCTTTTTAAAATTGCAGAAAAAGCTTCTGTTAAGATGTTGGCCCCAAAGCGGGTGGCAAGGGAGCCCATCCGTTCAACCCCCATTTTAGTGGCGGCAATCTGGGCACCGATATCACCGGCCACCAATTCGCCCTGGCGTGTGTTGGCCAAAATCAGGCGATGAATGTCCGGGTTTTCGCCCTTTTCGGTTTCAATTCTGATCGGCGGCAACAACAGGCCTTCATGGTAAAGTTCCGTCGCCGTGGCAGAGGTGGAGCCCGGCATGGTGCCTCCGATGTCTGCTTTGTGGGCGATGGAGCCTGAGAACCCGATCAATTGATCTTGAGAAAAAATAGGGGCCACAAACCCCATATCCGACACATGGGGCAGGCCCGCATCGTAAGGGTGGTTTGAAACAAACACATCACCCGGTGCCAGATCATCCGCGTAGAGTTCAAGAACCCGGGCGCAGAAGTGGCGATAAACCGTGCCGTGGAAAAACATTGGCGGCGGCGTGATCAGCCGCCCTTCGGCATCCAGAATGACACAGGAAAAATCACGGCTTTCACGGATGATAGTGGAATAGCCCGAACGGTAAAAATGATAATGCATTTCATCCGTCAGCCCCGCCACCTTGTTGCGGATCACTTCTGTTGTGATGGGATCAATCATGCGCTTGCCCCCTTTGATGGGTCATCATAGTCAAGAACCAGATTGCTGTGCTCATCAAGGCGGGCGCCCCAGTGTTCAGGGATCACGGTGGTGGCATCCATTTGTTCGACGATGGCAGGCCCGATCAAACGGGCCCCCGGGGGCAAAAGGTCGCGTTCATAAACCGGCACTTTGGTTTCTGTTTTTGCATCAAACCAGATCATGCGGTGGTCTTTCAGGGCAGGGCTGGAATCAGTTTTGTCCGTGGGCACGGTGATGACCGGGGCAACGTATTTGGGGACAGACACGCGGACGCGTAGGCGATAGCTGACAACTTCAACGCCTTTTTCCGGGACGGCGTGGCCGTGAATTTGTTCGTGGCGGGCATCAAAGCGGGTGCGCAGTTCACCCAAAACATCGTTGCTTAATGCCCCAAGCCCATCGAGAGAGACGCGCAATTCATAGCCCTGCCCGGTGTAGCGAAGGTCCAGTTCGCGCGCAAATTCGGCCGCTTCATCGCCCAACCCTTCGGCGATTAGTTCTGCGCGGGCGCGTCGTTCCAGTTCTGCAAACAAGGCTTCGCCGTGATTGGGATCAAGGGTATCCAGCGGGCGCAGTTCAGACCGGACATAATCATGGACAACATCAGAACACAAAAGCCCAAGGGCGGAAAATGCACCGGGACGCGATGGCACAAGAATGCGGGTAATGCCAAGCTCCAGCGCAACAGCGGCGGCGTGAACCGCACCGGCACCGCCAAAGGGCAGCAGGGTAAATTCCCGGGGCTCCAGCCCGCGTTTGGCGGCAAAAACGCGCACTTCATCGGCCATGCGTTCATCAACGATGCGTCGAATGCCAACGGCGGCTTCACGCATGGAAAGTTTGATGGGGTCCCCCACATGGGTCTCAAGCGCGGTTTCTGCGGCCTTGATATCCAGACCCTGAGAGCCACCTAAAAAATAACCGGGGTTTAAAAAACCACAGACAATATCGGCGTCGGTGACGGTTGGGCGAAGCCCGCCGCGTCCATAACAGGCCGGTCCCGGATCAGCCCCGGCACTTTCGGGGCCAACGGTCAAAAACCCGCCACCATCGGCCCGGGCAATGGAGCCGCCACCTGCTGATATGGTGGTCATGTCCAGTGCGGGTACATCGACTTGGCGTCGGGCAACCACGCCTTCGGTGACTTCCAGCGGGGTGCCGCCTTCGATGAAGGCGATGTCGGCGCTGGTGCCACCCATGTCGAGCGTGATGAATCCTTGCTGGCTTTTATCGCCGGCACTTTCCATCCATGCGGCGGCCTGGGCACCGGCGGCGGGACCAGACAGCAAAGTGTGAACGGTGTTTTCGCCCCGGGTGGCAGCGGCAAAGGGCATGACCCCGCCATTGGATTGCATCAGAAATTTTTGCTGGGTGGTGATGCCCAGATCATCCAGACCATCGGATAGTTCCGCGATATAGCGGGTCAGCACCGGTGCCAGATAGGCATTGACCAGCGTGGTCGACAGCCGTGGCCATTCGCGAATGCGCGGCAAAACTTCGGATGAAATGGAAACATGAATGTCGGGGGCAACCGATTTGATGATGGCCCGGGTGCGTTGTTCATGATCGGGATTCATATAAGAAAAAAGATAGGCAATGGCGATGGATTCCACGCCTGCGCTCGCTAATGAAAGGGCTGCGTCTTTAACCGCAGCTTCATCCAATGGGGCCAGTTCATTGCCTTCATAATCGATGCGCCCGGGGATTTGCCGGGTCCGGCTTTGGGGCGCGATGGGGGATGGTTTGTCATAGAAATAATCAAAGGGATTGCCGTCGCGCGATTGGTTCTGGATTTCCTGAATGGCATTAAAGCCTGCATTCACCATCAGCCCAACACGCGCGCCGCGCATTTCCAGCAGGGCATTGGTGGTGATGGTTGTGCCATGGGCGAAAAAGCCAATTTCGCCCGGGTCAATGCCTGCATCCAAAAACCGCCTGACGCCACCCAAAACCCCAAGGGCTGGATTGGCGGGCGTGGAAGATACTTTTTCGACCTTGATGTCACCGGCCTGCTGATCGAACAGGACCAAATCCGTGTGGGTCCCACCCACATCAACGCCCAAACGATACCGGCCCCCGGCGTGTGTCACGATATGGCGATTTGATGCCATGGGTACTCCCTTAGACTTTTATATTTGGGATGTTTTTAACCGATGACAGGTTTATAGCAAGTTCTGGCTGAACCGCTTGCTCATTCAGAGGCTCAGGGGCTAAATTGGCGAAATACTAATTTAGGCTAATCAGGAGCATAAAATGGCAGGCATTAAGGTCAAAATCGATTGGGAAGTACGCGATTATCACATCAATTTCCTGAAAGACATGGCGGCAAAATACAACATCCCCGATGAAGCCAAGGCCATGCGGGTGTTGCTGGATTACGCATTACAAGACAGTGATCTGGATGAAGTGTTCGAGAAAAAGAACATGCGCTGCATTTCTTGCGGCGGGGTGGTCTAGTGTCTGTTTCTCCTGATGCGTTTCTAGAAGGCCTGAAAGGCAATGATATTCTGGTTCCCCTGACCTGGGACCAGTGGATGGCCGTGGAGCCGCCCCATGAAGGGGTTGGGTTCGATATCAAAGAGGTCACCACCCGATATGCGCGTAACGGGTATGATTGGGATATTCATGGCCGGTTGTACACGCCAGAAAAAGAAACCAATGGGGAAATCGCCTTTGTGTTTTTCCATGGCGGCGCGGATTCGGAAATGGTGTTCGATGAAACCCCCGATGGGCGCCCCGGTCAGGCCCGCGCATTGGCGGCCCAGGGGTTCAAGGTTCTGACCATTACCTATCCCGGCCATTATGCGCCGGGCAATCATTGGGCCGAACCCATTGCCACCCGCCAGCCGATTTATCTTTTGGATCAGGCCTTGGGTCTGGATGAAAATCTCGACCGCAATGAAAAATGCACCTTCAATGTGATCTTGCAGGGTGCCGGGCAATTGGTGGATGAAAATCTTGCCGGCCGGCGCTTGCTGGTCTGGGGCCATTCAACGGGCGGGCCCATGGCTGTGGCCTTGATGGAACATACCAACAATACAGTGTTTGGCCTGCTGGGGTTTGGCTCTGGCGGAAACGATGGCTGGCGTCGCGATTGGCGTGAAGAAACGGGCGCTGAAAAAGACGTCATTCATCCTTATGGCCATATGTCGCGTCGATCACCTGATACGTATCGTGCATCGGGATATGAAGACCCCGAAGATTTGTGTCCTTGGGGCGGGCCAGAAGAATTATTTCAATGGGCAGAAAACGCACACCGCTCACAAATGAAAACCGGGCTTTGCGATAACCAGCATCGGGGCCAGATGGCTTCGATTGAACTCTGGCCACCAAAGACCGGATTGCCCAGGGATGAATATTTCTCTCATTTGGAAAATCCTGATCCCGATTGGCTGAAATCCATCTCGGTGTTGTTTCTGGTTGGCGACAATGACAAGGGCCATTGGGTTGCGGGCAAAGACATTGCTGATAAACGCGATATGTGGATGTCCAAACGTTACCGGGAATCCGGGGTGCATCGTTCCCATGTGGCATTGATCCCGCGCTATGGCCATTTCGGGTTTATGGAACTGCACAATGAAAAATTTGTTTATCTGTGGCTATGGGCGTTGAAGCAGGGCTATTTCGAAGGCTAGGAGAAACACCATGACCAAAGACAGTGAAATGGAAAGCCGTCTGATTGATCTGGAACAGCGTTTGGCCCATTTCGAACAGATGGCAGAAGATCTCTCTACCATGGTCATCGAACAGGGCAAGACCATCACCAATTTGCAAACGCAATTGGCCGGGGTAAACATGAGTTTACAAGATGCCCTGTCTGAACTGGGTGAGACCGAGACAGAAGAAAAACCACCGCCGCATTACTAACTTTTGGGCCTTGATGACAAAAGAACCATCCCCTTACTATCTTTATGTGGTGATGAACGGTGCCGGGCTTCTTTACACCGGCATCGCCTTGGATGTTGACGCGCGTCTGGAACACCATAACGGGGGCACAGGCGCTAAATTTACCCGGGGCCGTGGGCCGTGGGCCGTGGTGCATGAAGAAGGCCCGATGGATCATGGTGATGCCTTGCGCCGGGAAATGGCAGTCAAACGGGATCGGTCCTTAAAGGCATCCCTGAAGGCAAAATTTGCACGAAATGGCAAAAACGAAGCGGGCTGAGTGTTGCCCTGACAGGTGCTTTCGGCCATGATGGCGGTTAATAAATCAGACACATTAAACAGGGGAATTGCATCATGACCGATCGAGCTAGACAGATCATCAGAACCACTTTGACAGCAGGCGTTCTGGCAGGGCTGGGGCTGGGGCTGATGGCACCGTCTTCAGCGCGTGCGGCCGGGGATGATTATTTCGCAGGCAAGCAAATCCGCTACATCATCGCCACCACATCAGGGGGTGGGTATGATTATTACGCCCGCCTTGTTACCCGGCATATGCGGGGTTACCTGAAGAATATGAAGTTTGTTGTGATCAATCGCCCAGGGGCGGGCCATGTGATCGGGGCCAACCTGATCTATATGGCAAAACCCGATGGCCTGACCATTGGCACGTTTAATACCGGGTTGATTTACGCCCAGTTGATCAAGCGCAAGGGCATCCGGTTTGATCTGACCAAAATGTCATGGATCGGCAAGGCAGCGGCGGACCCCCGCATGGTGGCAACAGGTGCGACCCTTCGGTTTAAATCCATTATGGATTTCAAAGGCGGGGATAAAACCCATAAATTTGGCGCAGCCGGCATTGGCTCTGCGGCCTATAACGAAGCCATCATGTTGTCGAAGGCTTTTGATCTGAACATCCAGCTTATTCCCGGTTACGGCGGCACCCATTCCCAGCTTGGCATTATGCGCGGCGAAATTGTCGGCATGATGGGCGGGCGGTCTTCGGTGCGCAATTTTGTTGATGCCGGAAAGGGCCGCTATGTGCTTCAGGTAGGCGGCACACCGGTTGCGGGCGTACCGCAAGCAAAAGACGTTGCGACGGACGCCGATGGCAAGGCCATTGTTGCGCTGATCTCATCTCAGGCAGAACTGGCACGCTTTACCGCTGGCCCTCCGGGCATGAATGCAGCGGCGCTTGGCGTATTGCGTGCGGCCTATAAAAAGGCATTGCTTGATCCCAAACTTCGGGCAGAAGCAAAGGCTGCCAAACGACCCATCAAACCGGGCTTTGGTGACGATATTGCCAAACGGGTTCGGGGCGCGTTCAAGCAAACGCCGGCGACTATTGCACTTTTGAAAAAGGTTTTGGCAAAGAAAGCGCCAACCAACATGGCGTCTAGGACCAAGTTGTTGACCAAAACCCCCGATGGGCGCTGGATCACGTTCAAGCACGGATCAAAAACCATCAAGTCGAAGATTTCCGGATCACGGACCAAGATCACCGTTGGTGGCAAGAAGGCCAAACGTAAGTCACTGAAGGTCGGCATGGTCTGCGACATTGCCTACAAACGCGGCAAACGCAAAGAGCCCAAAACTATTAAGTGTAGGTAGGGGAAAATGGTGCCGGCGCACGGAATCGAACCGCGGACCTGATGCTTACAAGGCAACTGCTCTACCAACTGAGCTACGCCGGCACATCGTATTTTTCGGAACATAACCATCTGTTCGGGTGTTCACAAGAGCGTGGAGAAAACTTTTGTGGCTAAAGCCTATGGCCCTAGTTTCCCGATGCCGGGAAGCCGGAGCGCCAGCTCTCCGGGATCGACGCCAAAGGAAAGCCCCAACACATTAATTTCCAGTCCTTCTACCGGTGAGACAATCACGCCAGCCAGTCCAAAGATCGATACCTGCAGGCCGGTGCCGCTGGGTGGGGTGTTGATGAAGGTGGAATCGCCAAGGTAATCTTTGCCGATGGCCGTTGGCGGCAGGTCAAGGCGAAGGGCAGGGACCTGTCTTGCAACATGGGCGGTGAAGGTGTTGCTGTTTGGCCCGGGCCAGACGTGATAGCGATCTTTATAGGGATATGCATTTGCGGCCCGGATAATCTTGGGGATGGCACGTTCGGCATCGGGGCCGCGTAAATCAGCCAAAATTTCAGGGGCTGAACCATACCAGCGCCGATCCGGGATATCTTGATAAATGGCCAGTGCCGGGTCCCCATGTCGCAGGCGCCAGCCGATCACTTCGTAGATTGTGAAGGCCGATGCGTTCTCTGGCTTAACCGCGATCCAGGTATGAATGCCAAATGCACCGCGCCATTTAAAAGCCCGCGCGCCGTAGACCTGCACCACGGCTTCTTTGGTGGTGGCGGGGTCGGGGGCAATGCCCATCGGGGCATCGCTGGCACTGGACCAGTCGCCTTTAAGGCTGGCGGCACCGCTGGCAAGCACCCCAAGAGGGCCTAAGAGCAAAAGGATAATCAGGCCCAAAACCGAGCCTGAAAGGATGAAGAAGCGTTTCATAGGGGGATGAAAGCGAAAAAAAAGCGCCCCGTCCAGTGACATAGGCGAAACTTGCGAAGAAAGAGAATTTGCACCATCGCGTTTGGATGACATTGCAGCGCCTGAAGGTTGCCAAAGGCGATGGTGCAGAACGTGTGCCCGAGAGAATGCCATTGGCAGCGGGATCAGTCAATAAAAACGTTTTAAATCAACCAGTTGTTGATATTTTGGTTCGATTGCATCCACTGTTTTTATTGTTTCAGGGCATCCCTTAAGGCATGCCCAAGTGCTGTTATGGCCCCGTCCCATTTTTGTCCATCCATTGCGGGGTCTTCCCGATACAGGGCCATGTTTGGGAACCAGGGAGAGAATTCCCCGTCTGCCAGCCAGCGAAATTCAGCAGGGGCGGGCACCAAAACATGGCATTGAAGGGCGGCCCCGCTGGCTATGGCGGCGGCGGCTAAATGTAGGTTGGTGTTGGAAACACAGGCGTAGCGATCAATCTGTTCCATCAATGCCAGCATGGATTCCAGATCGTCATTCAGGTCGGTGAAATCTGCTATTTCGCGGCCCAGTTCTTCGGCAAGGCCCTCAACCTCACCCTCAATCGGGTTGCGCTGCAAGGCAATCACGGTTCCGGGCAAGTCTTTTACAGCCAAAGCCAGCGCCGTTTTAGGGGCAACTTTGTACAGGGTGGTCGGCCCTTTGGTCCCAGCCCGCCAGGTCAGGGCTGTGTATGGCCCGGGGCCAGCATTTTTGAGGCGTTGGCGGATTAATGCAGCGTTTTCTTCAAGGGCCGCAATGGCAACGGGTGGCGGAGTAATATCGCCCCATCCCGCAAACCAGCCAAGATCTCCGATCAAGATATGTTCGCCGTCTTTGGGCGGCGGTGTGGTCTTTGATTGGGCATTATCAATAAACCCCATGCGCTGCACCATGGGCACAAGGCGTTCATCAATGCAGGCCGTGATACGCGCGCCATTTTCTTTCAGGCGTGCGGCAAAACGCAGAAAAAATAATTCTTCGCCCAACCCCTGTTCGCCCATCAACACAAAGTGTCGCCCCGATAGGTCGGCTGCCTGGTCAACAGGGTTATCCGGTGGGGGCCATTTTTTGCGATTGACCATGGGCCGGGCACGATAATCAGACCAGCCGGCCTTAAAATCTCCTGAAAGCAGGTTGACCAAAGCGCGTTCCCAAAGGGCGATGATGTTCCCCGGTGCCAGCTTCATGGCCTGCTCACAGGCCTCTAGTGCGCGGGCCTTATGGCCAAGGGTCATCAGTGGCTTTGACAGCCCCCGCCAGGTTTCCCCGTGTTCCGGGTTCAGCTCAAGGGCGGCTTCGAATTTTTCAATTGCCGCTTCATAGCGTCCCGCATCGTTCAGCGACACACCAAGATTACTGATGGCTTCAAAATAGGTTGGCGCCTTGGCGATGGCTTTTTCCAGCAAAGCGATGGATTCTTCAAGATGTTCCATGTCGCGGTGGACGGCGCCAATTGAATTGAGCAACACTGGATAATCAGGGGCAATTTTCAGGCCTTGTTCCAGCGCTTCAATGGCCTCAGTTTTTTTGTCAGATGCGGACAGGATCAGGCCAAGATTGTTCCAGTATTCGCCATGATCGGGCCGGATTTTGATGGCTTGGCGGAGGGTGTATTCGGCCTTGCGTTGATCCCTAAGCCCAGCGTAGAGAACGCCCAAGCTGTTCATGGCCGCATCATTTTTGGGATCAAGCTTGATCACACGTTTCAGGGTGTTGACGGCCTTGCTGTTTTCACCGGCGGCGTTTTGGGCCTTGGCAAGGTTGGATAGAAACAAGATATTTTTGGGGGCCGTTTTCAGGGCCTTGGCAATCAGCTGCGTAGCTTCCACAGGGTCCCGGGTCAGGGTGACCAGACCTAAAAGATGCAGCGCATCGGCATTGGTTGGGGCAAGATCAAGGGTTTGGCGATACAGCGCTTCGGCTTCACCAAGACGCCCCGCTTGGTGGTGCGAAACGGCCATCGCAAGAAGGCTGTCAGTATTGGCATTGGACGTGGTGGGGCGCATTTGGGTTCCAGATCAGGATCGTTTACGGGCAGCCTCATAAAGTGCGATGGCAGCGGCTGCAGAAACATTAAGGCTTTCCATGGCGCTGCTGATGGGAAGGCTGGCCAGAACATCGCATGATTGGGCCACAAGACGACGCAATCCCCGTCCTTCAGAGCCCATGACCAGAACCACCCGGCCGCTGAGATCCACAGAACCAATAGCAGTTTTGGCCCCGCCATCAAGACCGATGCACCAGAATTCTTCTTTTTTCAGCAATTCCAGCGCGCGTTTGATGTTGGTGACCCGTGCCATCAGGACGGTTTCCAGCGCACCCGATGCGGCCTTGGCCAGGGTTGGGCTGACCCCGGCACTGTTGCGCTCGGGCAGAATGACGGCTTCCGCCCCAAAGGCTGCGGCTGAACGCATGATGGCGCCAACATTGCGGGGATCGGTTACCTGATCGAGAACCACGATGGTCGCTTGAGGATTATTTTTGACCCGGGCAATGACATCTTCGATGGCGATAGCGGGCAGGGGGTCTGCCAAAAGCGCGATGCCTTGATGGACAGCCCCTGGGGGAAGCAGGGCCGCTATTTCCTGAACGCCGACGATTTCAGGCTTCAGGGAGGGGCTGAAAGACACTTCGAGGGTCGATTCTGCCTCCCGGGTCAGCATGAGCCGTTGAATGTTGCGGCGCGGATTACCAAGCGCTGCGGTGACGGCATGACGCCCATAAATCCAGAAATCTTCCCCCGCCGAAGGGCTTCGCCGGTGAGCTTGGGCATTAGATTGCTTGAGCCGCTGCGGATTTTTGGTTGAAATGGGCCCTTTATGGCCCTTTTCGCGTTGCTGGCGGGGCTCTGGCTGGTGCTCTTTTCGGGGCTTTGGTTTATGGGCTGATTTGCGTGTTGGTCGCATTTTAGTTCCTGTTTATATCCAGTATTTTTTCTGCATCTGCTCTATTCCCGTCCAATCACAAGGTAATCGTGTCTGCCGGGGTTGCTTCTTTATACAATTGGCCATATATTCCGCCGTAATATCAACCGTTAACCGGCTCTTGTGCATTCTTTTAAAGAAGAGTGTGGATGGGCCGGTTGTGATTCGTTTTAGCAATTGACATTAGGCCAAAAATTTCCATAGTGCGTCCTCCGTTTATCTGGCTGGTTTTTTAGTCCTTGATTTGTTGAATGCCAAGGGCTTTGAGGTTGCCAAATTGGAGGGGTGGCCGAGTGGTTAAAGGCAGCAGACTGTAAATCTGCCGATGTATGTCTACGTAGGTTCGAATCCTACCCCCTCCACCAAACCTCTTCTTGAGGCTGGTCAAAGGGTAGGGGGAAGCGTTAAGGGCCGGGAATACAAGGTGGCATGGTTCAGTTTGTTGGTTTTTTAGATTGGGCAAAGAATGGTGGTTTAAGAATTTGGCGGGTGTAGCTCAATGGTAGAGCCCCAGCCTTCCAAGCTGGTCACGTGGGTTCGATTCCCATCACCCGCTCCAAGCCTGGAAATGAATTTGAATGGTTCGAGTAAAGCGTAAAGAAATTTTGAATTTAAGTTTGCAACTTAGAACGGCAAGGAAATAGACGTAATGGCGAAGGAAAAATTCGAGCGGTCAAAACCGCACTGTAACATCGGCACCATTGGTCACGTTGATCATGGCAAGACAACACTGACGGCCGCGATTACGAAGGTTCTGGCCGAGAGTGGCGGCGCTGAATTTACGGATTAC